>NZ_JBSGJR010000238.1:0-9553 GCF_053605645.1 Micromonospora sp. NPDC003776 | reverse complement strand
ACGCTGGTCGCCGCGGCGGCTGAGGAGGCCCGACAGCGTGGTGCCCTCGTTCTCGGCGCCAGAGCCACACCGCGAGCGCGACGATGATCAGGACGACGAGCCACCGCATCCCGGCCCCCTCCAGCTGAGCTGCCGCTGCCAGTGTGGCAGGAGGCCGGGGGCCGGGTCATGACTAGGCGTCCACCCACCGGGTACCCGCGGCGCATGGGTAGCCACAAGCAGAACAAGCACGATCCGGGCGGCGAGTCGGCGCGCGCGGGGCGGCACTCCGGCAGCGGTGCCCGGGGCCGGCAGGGCTCCGAGGTCGAGCGCTCGCCGGAGCGCCGTCACCTGCGCGCGGCGACCGGGACGTCGGGCACGGAACGTGACCACGGTCGCGGCCGGGTCGAGGGCGCGCAACGGGTCCAGCGGCAGGGGAACCGGTGACGTGGCCACGCTCCTGCTGAGGTCCACCTACACCCCGGAGGGACTCAACGGGCTGATCCGGGACGGCGGCAGCAGACGCGTCGAGGTCTTACGGTCCCTGGTGGAGAACGCCGGCGGTCAGCTGACGTCGCTGCACTTCGCCTTCGCCGACGAGGACACGTACGCCTTGTGCGAGCTGCCCGACCACCGGGCCGCGGCCGCCCTGGCGATCGCGGTCGGGGCGGCGCGCGGCCTGCGGGTGCAGATCACCCCGTTGCTCAGCGCGGCGGAGGTCGACGAGGCGACCCGGATGCCGACCGGCTACACCCCACCGGGCGACTGAGCCCGCCGCGGCGGTGATCAGGGCGTCAGTGGCCCTTCGCCATGGCCACCGCGGAGGGCAGCGTGAACGGCGCGTGCCGCTCGGCGGTCATGAGCGCCATCGCCGTGCCGGCGATGTGGTCGACGAGCAGCTCCCGAGCCCGCTGCCGGTCGCCGGCCGCGCAGGCGGCCACGATCTCGCGGTGCTCGGCCAGCTTGGCGGCGACGAACTCCCGGTCGGGCTCGTACTGGACGAAGGAACGCTGGTAGCGCTCGGCGTGGTCGGAGAGCTGCTCCAGGTGTTCGGCCAGCCGCGGCCCGGCGCCGATGCGCAGGCCGGCGTGGAAGCGGCGGTGGGCCTCGGGGTCGCCGGCGGCGGTCAGCTCGGCGTCCTGCTCCAGCCGCTCGATGTCGGCGGCGCGCAGCATCGGCACGGTCAGCCAGATCGCCAGCCCCTCCCCCATGACCCGCAGGGAGTAGAGCTCGTCGAGGTCGGCGGGGCTCAGCGAGCTGATCCGGGTGGACCGGTAGGGGCCGGTGTCCACGACCAGCCGTTCCCGCTCCAGCAGGCGCAGCGCCTCGCGCAGCGGGGTGCGGCTCACGGCGAGCCGTCGGCTCAGCTCCGGCTGGGAGATCTCCGCGCCGGGCGGCAGCTCACCGTCGAGGATGAGGCGCCGCAGCGCGTCGTAGACCGACCGGGTCCCCGCGCCGTTGCCGGCCCTGTCGTCGGCGGTCACGGCACCGCCCGGGCCACTCACCGAACCCATCGAGGGGCACCTCCCCGGACGACGCAACGCAGCGTGATCGATTGTACGCACCTCCATATTTCGTGAATACATCGACGGTGGCGCGATTTCAGGTCATACGCCACGGTCGGGCCGGGCGCGCAGCGCCTCGGTCGCCGCCCGGTCCACCGTGAGCCCACCGCTGCCGTCGTTCACGGCCCGCGATGGCGTTCACGCCGCGGAAGCAGTCCGCCGGGTACCGACGAAGTGCTCCGCGAAGTCGCCGTCGGTGCCGCTGCCGTTGCAGCCCAGCGCCCGCCCGCCGGCCGCCTCGATTTGGACGACGGTTCGTGCAGCTGACTCCTCGTCGAGGTCGTTGTCGACGATCGCCGCGCCCTGTGTGGCGATTTCCCGGCCGGTCCCGCGGCTGGAGCCGGCGACGATGGCGATCTTGCCGTCGGGATTTTGCCGTGGGCCGCACCCTTCCGTAGGCGGTGGTCAGCTGAGGTCGATGACCGCTTCGCCGGTCAGCGTGGTGGTGCCGTCGGCGAGAGTGACGGCGAGCGCGACGGTGGCTCGCCCGTCCGCGACGGACACCACCCGCCCGGTGCAGGTCGGTTCGGCGTGCACCGGGGTGACGGCGACGAACCGGACCCGGTAGGTGCGGATGCGGTGCTGCGGCACCCACCCGGTCAGCAGCCGGCCCAGGTAGGCCATGGAGAGCATGCCGTGGGCGAACACGTCGTCGAGACCGGCGGAGCGGGCCACGTCCAGGTCGATGTGGATCGGGTTGTGGTCGCCGGAGGCGCCGGCGAAGAGCGCCAGCGTGGTGCGAGTGATCGGCGGAAGCCGCAGCGGGGGCAGCTGCGCACCCTCCCGCAGGTCGTCCACGGTGGTCACGACGCCAACCCCGGATTGCGTACGACGATGACGGCGGTCGCCTCGGCCACCAGGCGGTCGTCGCGCACCACGGCGGTGCGCTTGACGAGAAACTCCAGCGCGCCGCCCTTTCGGGTGTAGACATCGACGATCCGCGGCCGCAGCTCGACGGTGTCCCCGGCGTGGACCATCGCGTGGTAGGTGAACTCCTGCTCGCCGTGCAGCACCCGGCGCAGGTCCACGCCGAGGTCGGCGAGGTATCCCCACGGGTCCGGGGACTCCATCTCGAGGCTGAAGAAGAACGTGGGCGGCACCGGCAGGTCCGGGTGGCCCGCCGCGCGGGCCGCGGCCAGGTCCACGTACACCGGGTCGGTCTCGCCGATGACCTGCGCGAACATCCGCAGCCGGCCGCGCTCCACGGTGACGGTGACCGGCGGGAAGGCCAACGCCCGGGCCTTGTCGGGGTTGACGGGCATAGCCTCAACTCCGCTTCTCGTAGAGGTGACCGCGGCGGCCGCCGAGGCCGATGTTGTGCTGCAACCCGTCGCCGCCGCTACCCGCCTCATTCGCATGGCACCTGCGCCGCGCGATGCACCACCCGAGGCGCAGACGGATCAGAGCGAGGCACAACCCAACTCAACCGGCACGACAAATCTGCGACAACCGACCCGGCGAACGATAGTGGATTCGGCACCACCGGTTGTTCACATGCCGCCTCCCGAGAAGAGATGGGAGCAGCCGATCGATCCACACGCCATGCTTGCCGGCATCCATCAGCGGCTGGACCCTTGATATCGGCCTACGCCTATCAATAGGCTGGCCTGGTTCCCGCTGCCGGTGGCAGCGCCGTCGACCCGGAGCTTCCTCACCCACGTGGGCGAGTTCTCCACGGTGGGGGCGATCCTCGGCACCCGCGCTCGGGTTCCGGATGGGTGAGCACCTGTTCACCGGGATCCCGCGCGCTACGGCTTCCCGGACCTGCTCGGCACGATCAGCGACGCGATTACGCTGCTCACGGTGGCCCTGTGCTGGGCCCGCTCGGCGGTCCTGGTCCGCGACCTGGTGCAGGCGGTACGCGAGTCGGGCCGGCTGCGCGGCGGGGCCACATACGTGCCGGTACTGCTACTGATGGTCGGCAACTACATCGGCGCGCAGGCCGGGGCTTTCGCCTACCAGTTGCTTGGCCCGGTAGGCCACTCCCGCCTCCCGGATCCCGGATCTCGGAGGAGGAATGCCGCAGCTCACGTAAAGTCGGACACATCATGACGGGATCGTGGCTGACGAGATCGGGTGCCGCCGGGCAGCGCGCCGGGCGTCGCCCGCTCACCCGGCTGACCGTGGTCAGCCTCGCCGGACACGTGGTGTTCGAGTTGGGAGCCGGCGTCGGCATGCCGCTCGCCTCGGTGATCGGGCCGTACGGCGCTGCCGGCTTCTGGAGCCTCGTCACCGGCGGCGTGCTGGCCGCGACCGCCCGCGACGAGTCGGCCGACCCGCTGCTGGCGGCGGCGAACGGCTTCGGGGTCGCCGCGATCTCGGCGCATCTGCTCGGCTGGCCGACGCGCCGCACCCGGCTCGGCCTGCCCTGGCTGGAGGACTGCGAGGGGCTGGGGCCGGAGTTGATGCGCTACTACAACCCGATCCTCTACGTCTCGGGCGTCTCGGGGCTGCTGGCGATCGCGCTGGAGAACCGCACGGCCCGCCGGTACCTGCCGGTGGTCATGCTCGGACTCGTGCCGGGGCTCGTCGCGTTCCAGCACTGGGAGCACGCGCGGCTGCGCCGGCTGGCGCGGACCCACCCGGGGTGGTGGAACCGCCGGCTGCGCGGAAGTTCCTTCGCGCCGCCTGCGTAACGGTCGCCGATCGGCTGGCGCTGTCCATAGGGGACGATCGGGGGTGCGCCGGCCGTCCCTACGACCGGGCGGGACGGCAGGCCCCCACCTCTCTGCGATCCCGCCCGGTCCTGCTCCGTACGAGCTGCAACAGCGACCCCCCTGACGCTGCCGGAGGCCCCGTGATCGCCGAATCCACCCCCCGTACGCCGCCATCCCGCTGGCCGGTCCACAACAACCGGCCGACGGCCGCATCACCGCACCGAACCCGCCGCAGTCAGCAGGTGCGGCAGCAGCCGCACGACTGGTTGCCGTACGCGATTCTCGGTAGCACGGCGCTGCTGATCGGCGGTCTCGCCACCGTCGTGGTCGTTCTGGCCCGATAGTCGACGAAAGTGGGGGCAGCGGCCGGCTGTTCAAGCCCCGCTGCCCCCACTTTGTCGCCGGCCGTGCGGTTACGTGACCGTGACGTACACGCTGCTGCTGGTGACCGCCGCGGTGGTCGAGGTGCCCGCGAAGACGTAGCGCCAGGACCCGCTCGCGGAGGCGGTGACCTTCACCGTCGCCTCGCCGTACTGGTCGAGCGTCACGGTCTTCACCGTCGTGTACGTGCTGGTGCCCGCCTTCTGGAACTGCAGCGTCACCGCCTGGCCCGGGTAGCCGGTGTAGGCCGTCCGCTCCCAGCTCGCCTGCGTGAGCACACCCTTGACGGCGAAGGTCTTGCCCTTGGCGACCGAGGTCGGTGCGGCGCTGGTGGTCAGCTTGCTGTGGCGCAGCATCGAGAAGCTGCCCGCCGAACGGCGGTCGGTGAAGCTCATGCCGTCCTTGCTGTGCGCCCGGACGGCGACCCGCCACCCGCCCGCCAGATCGTTCCTGCCCAGGCTCAGCTTCGGATCGGCGCGGAAGGTCGCCTGGCAGGTCGCCGTGGTCGCGGAGGTCTCGGTGCAGTCGGCGGCCCACCCGCTGACCAGGACCGGATTCGGGCTGCTGGACGAGCCGCGGGGGACGTAGCTGCGGGACGGGTTGCGCCAGAGGTAGACGTCGCCGCCGGCGATGCCGGACGGGTCGGTGGCGGTGAACGTGGCGGTGAACTCCCGGGCGCCGGACGAGGTCAGGACCACCGGCTTGCCGCCGTTGACCACCACGTTGGAGACCTTGGTGGCGCCGACCGTCTCGTCGGCCTGCGACGCCGGGCCGGCGAAGGCCCGGATGACGGTACGCCGGAGGGTGCCGCCGGAGTCGTCGGTCGCCGTGGACCGCAACGAGACGAAGGCGGCGGTGGACGGCACCGTCAGGTCGACCGAGGCGCGGTCCGCCGAGCCGGAGACGGGCAGGGCCGCCCAGGTGGCGCCGTCGTCGGTCGAGTACTCCAGGCCGGTCAGGGTCGCCAGCGCGCCCGAGCGGCGCGAGCTGGCCGTGGCGGTGATCTTCACCGGGGCCAGCCGGACCGTGTTCTGGGTGTCGAGGCCGGCCGTCGCGAAGCCGATGTCGACCAGGGGCAGCGGGTCGCTGTACCGGACACCGGCGGAGAGGAAGCGCCACTCACTGCGTACCTCGGTGGAGAGCCGGGACCAGGAGACGACGCGGGTGACGGTGTGGTTCAGCTGGTAGACCGTCGACACTGACGGCACCGTCGCGGACACCGACTGGTACGGCGACAGGTCGCTGGCCGAGATGTGGGGCTCCCCACCGGAGCTGAGGTTGATTGAGACCTTCGCGTTCCGGTCGATCCCCGGGTTCCCGGCGGCGTCGCTCAACGCCGGGTACTCGTAGATGTACATCCGGGTGATGTCCCGGGAGGAACCGGTGCCCGGGGACCAGCGCGGGGCGAACGGTGCGCCACCGATCGTCTCACCGGCCGACGGGCCTGGGGGAAGGGCCCGGTCCCTCAGGGTCATGTCCTGTGCCAGGGGGCGGTAGTGCAGCAGCCGCATGAAGGACCGTTCGGGTGTCACGTACTCGGTGACGGTGCCCGGGACCGCGACCGGCGACGGGAGGTAGGCCCCGGTCCAGTCCGAGGTGTAAGGCACGGTCAGCAGCGACGCGTTGGTGGCCCTCCCCTGCCCCCGAACCGAGGTGGTCGTGACGGCCAGCCCGGTGCGGGTCAGATTCACCACCGGCGTAGCCGGCACCGCGTCGTCGAAGCTGCGGTAGAGGTCGTACCGGTAGGGGCTCGGCACGAAATCGGACGTCCCCTGCTTGATCAGGATGTCGTGCAGCCGCAGCGAGGTGCCGGCCACGGAGTACGGCGTCACGTACACCTTCTCGGCCCCGCCGCCGGCGAAGCCGGCCAGCCCGCCGGGCACGGAGATCCACACGGCCGAGGTGTAGCGGGTCGCGGTGGGGTCGTCGACCGCGATCCGCGTCTCCTTCGCCGTGCTCTGGTCGAAGCGGACGGTGGCGCCGCCGTTGGCGATCTGGAAGGTCCGGGTGAGCAGGAAGCTTCCGCCGCCCCACTGGGTGTAGAGCGCGACCGCGAAGTAGTCGCCGTTGGGCAGGTTCGTGCTGCCGTTCGGGGTGAACTGCTCGTCGTTGACGGCGTAGGCCGTCCAGTTCCTGCGGTCCCACACGTAGATGAGCTTGGAGCCGAAGCCGGTCGGGCTGTTGATGGTGAGCTTCACCGGGTAGTAGGCGTCGGCCCGCGCCGTGGCGGAGCTGCGCGTGCCCGCCCGCAGCTGCACCGTCTCGGCCCGGTGGCCGGTGGGCTGCACCCGCAGCTTCCCGTCGGCCGCGCCGTACGCGAAGCGTCCGGGCCGAGCGGAGTCGCCCGCCGGGAGGACCCGGAACGGCGAAGCCGAGCGGGTGGGGTCGCGCATCAGCTCCAGCCGCTCGCCGGTGGCGAGCCGGACCGTCTGCTGCGGGCTGCCCACGGTGGTGACCGAAGCCCGGCCGGCCTTGCCGGCGGCGGCTCGGTCCACAGTGGGCGGGGCGGCGGAGGCGGCTCCGGACAGGGTGGTGACCAGGGCGGTCAGGGACGCGATGGCGAGAAGCCGATACGACGCCATGAAGTTCTCCCCGTGATGGCGCGGCTGATCGCGCTCGGGACATGCCGAGCGCGGGGGCTCACCGTAGCATCGACGGGTGTTCTCGCATGGTGCCCGTTCGTCCCGTTGTCAGTCGGCGTGATGGGCAGCGAGGTGGGCGAGCATGGTCTGGTTGGCCTCCCAGCCGTCCGGGAACTTCACCGGCACGTCCAGGTGCACCCGCTCGGTCGACGGGTGGGCGTCCAGCAGCTCCGGGATCCCCGCCCGCGCCACCACCAGGCACGCGTGCCGGTGCCGTGACGCCAGCACGCACAGCCGCCCCGACTCCAGGTGGAACGCGGTCGCGTCGCGCCGCCCGGAGAGCGGGTGCAGCACGATCGTCACGTCGTACTCCCGGCCCTGCAGGCGGTTGGCGGTGTCGACGGTGATGCCCGCGCCGGCCGCGCCCAGGTGGGAGCGGATGGCGGCGGCCTGGTCGCGGTGCGCGGCCCCGACGGCGATCCGGTCCGCGGTCACCGGTGCGCCGCCGGGGGCCTGCTCGGAGACCGCGACCGCGCCGCGGCGCAGCACCCGCAGCGCCAGCTCCGCGCAGGCCGCGGCGGCCTCGCCGTCGGTACGCAGGGTGTGCCGGGCCGGCAGCTCGTACAGTCCCCAGCCGGTGCGGGCGGCCAGGTCGACGGTCGCGTCGATCCGGTCCCCCGGCCCGGGTTCGGTGAACGTCAGCGCCCGGTCGGCCGGCCCGGTGCCGGCGCGGAACCCGGTGAACGGGTAGAACGCCGCCGCGACCACCGACGCCGCGGAGGCCGGCAGCCGCCAGGACACCGGCAGCCGGTGTACGGGCAGGTCCGGGTTGTGCCGCAGCAGGGTGGCCACCGCCGACTGCATCGGATCCCAGGTGAGGCCGGTCCAGCGGGCCGTCTCGACGGTGGAGAACGGGTCGAGCTGGCCCGGGTCGCCCACGAACAGCGCCCGCTCGAACCGCCCGGCCACGCGCAGCAGGGCGTCCGAGCGCATCTGGTACGCCTCGTCGACGATCGCCCACGGCCAGGTGCCCTCGGCGACCGTGGCCCACTTGGCGGCCGTACCGATGGTGACGGCCGGGCCGCCGAGGTCGGCGACCTTCGCGGCGACGCGCACCGTGGCATGGTCCTTCACCCGCTCCGACGGCCGGTAGTCGGTCGCGGAGAGCCGGCCGATCCGCAGCTCGGGGGCCTTGCGGGCGAGCCGGTCGATGAGGTCGTCGACCTGCTCGTTGGTCTGCGCGATGATGATCAGCGGCTCGCTGGTGGCGGCCAGTTCGGTGGCGGCGCGGACCACGAGGGTGGACTTGCCGGCGCCGGGCGGGGAGTCGACGACCACCCCGCGGTGGTCGCCGGAGCGCAGGTCGGCCAGCACGGCGGTGATGACCCTTTCCGCCTCGACGGCCGGCGGCACTGCCAACTCCGCGAGCACCGATCACCCTCCCCGATCCGACCCACCGCCCGGACGGGCGGCGGTCCCGTCACCATACGAGCCCGCTGGTCGGCGTCGCCGGCCCCGTCCGCTGATCGGGGGATGGTCGGGGTGTCGCGGGCCGTCGCTCTCCGGCTCGGTCGCGCACCGCTCATCGAGGGCTACAGGCTGGTGTGATGCGGCGGGAGTCGGCTTTCCGCTGATGCGCCGCTCCCTGGCATCGGTGCAGGATGGGCGGCATGACGAAGATCTGGGAACGCGCGTTCGACGCGTTCTTCGGCCATCCCCGCGGCATGCCCGGGCGCGTCGGCGGAGCCATCATGGCCCGCGGAAACACCGAGCAGGAACGCTGGGCTGTTGATCGTCTCGCACCCCCGGCCGGCGCTCACCTGCTGGTCGTCGGGCACGGCCCAGGCGTGGGCCTCGCCCTGGCCGCCGACCGCGTGGGCCCGACCGGGCGCGTGGTCGGCGTGGATCCCTCCGCCACGATGCGCGAACTGGCTGCCGCCCGCTGCTCCGACGCGATCGCCGCCGGCGTGGTCGAGGTCCGCGACGGCTCCGCCGAGCACACCGGCTGCGCCGACGCCAGCATGCAAGGCGTGGTTTCGGTCAACAACGTGATGCTGTGGGACCGGCGGGCCGGGCTGGCTGAGACGTACCGCGTGCTGCGGCCGGGCGGGCTGCTGGTGGTGACGGTGCACCGTCACGTCCTGGACACCTCGCCGGAGCAGCTGGCCGACGATGTGACCGCCGCCGGGTTCGCCGACGTGGGCCTGCAGGTACGGCCACGGCGGATGGTCAGTCCGGCCGTCGAAGTGGTCGCTCGCCGCCCCGTCTGACCGTCAGCGCGGCACGGCGGGCAGCGTCCGCGCCGCCTGCGTGGGAACGGCCACGCCCACGGCCGGCAGGGTCACGGTCACGATGAGGCCCCCGCCGCTGCGGGGCTGGGCGTGCACGG
>NZ_JBSGJR010000237.1:0-9558 GCF_053605645.1 Micromonospora sp. NPDC003776 | reverse complement strand
GAACGGCGGCCCGGCGGCGTGTGGGGCCGTAGTGGCCGGCGGCGTGGCCCGTGAGGCGGGCGGCGTCGGCGGCACCGAGTTGGAGGGCGGCGTAACGGCGTGGGGGGCCGGAATGACCGGGGCCGATAAAAGGGGATGCACTGCGGTACCGACCCCAGACCCGGGCGGCCCGGGTACCGGGGGCGGCGGCAGCGGGTTCCCCGGTGCGCCGGTCGGGGGTGCCCAGGGAGACGCCGGGCCGGGCGTAGGAGCCGGTCCGGGCTGCGGGGCCCACTCCGCGCCGGCCAGCGGCGGTCGGGCGTGCGGGTCATTCGGCCCGAGGGAAGCCGTTGGGGCCGGGCGCGGCACGGCCGGCGCCGGCGGAGCCGCTGGTGGCTGATGCGGCTGGGGCACGACGGGCATCGAGACGGTCGGGCCGGCGAGAGCGGTCGAGCCCGGCTGGGGCGCGGGAGCGGCGGCGGAGCCGCCGAGGTACTGGCGGGCTGCGCGTACCGCGGGGTGGTCTGGGCCGAGCACCGCGGACCCGACGGTGGCCACCCGGTAGTAGTTGCGCCGGGCCTCGTGCCGGTTGCCCAGCTCCTCCGCGACCCCCGCCAGGTCGAAGCTGAGCGCGAGCATCAGCGGGTCGGCCTCGCCGCGGCGGCGCTCGCCCGCCGCGTACGCCTCCTCCAGCACCCGTCGGGCGGCGGCCGGATCGTCGGCCTCCCGATGCAGCCGGGCGAGCATGTGGCCGGTGGCCAGCACCTCCGGATGGTCCTCCCCGTACGCCGGTCTGGCCCCAGCGATCGCATCGGTGAGCAGGCGGCGGGCGGCGGCCAGATCGCCGGCGGAGCGTAGGGCGAGGGCCTGGTGTTGAGCGGCGGTCAGGGGGGAGGGGTGTGACACGTGAGCAATGCTGCCCGGAATGGGTGCTCGCACGCTACCCGGGCCCGGAGATCCGGTTCGGCGGGCGCGAACGCCCCTGCCCGCCACCGCTCTGAACTGGGGAAACGTGCCGCACGGGTGGCGATGTGCATGATCCATCCGGGCCGTGTACAGTAATCCCCCGTGCGGCCCGCCAGGGCGGCCGAACCGGTGAGAAGCTCACCTCGGCCGACAGGGTAGGCTGGACGAGCAGGTCCGGGTGGCGGAATGGCAGACGCGCTAGCTTGAGGTGCTAGTGCCCGTATAGGGCGTGGGGGTTCAAGTCCCCCCTCGGACACGAACCATTACCCCACGGTGCGCGCTTAGATCCACTGAAGCGCGCACCGTTTGCGTTTCCGGCTGGTAGGTGAGCCGAAGGCCGAGTTGGCGGTAGACCTCGGCCTTGTCCGCCGGGTCGGCCTCGCGAAGGGCCGCGGCGATGTCGCCGAGGGTCGTCACCAGACCTCCGATTTCCGCTCGGCTCATCCGGCGTGGCCTGCTGCCCGCGTTCGCGTCAAGATCTGCTTCGGCGCGGGCGCGTTCGGTCTGGGTTTGAGCGATCCACCCGGTGACTACCGCCGGGTTGGCGCCGGCATCGAGGGCGGCTCGGTAGCGTTCCAGCTTCGCGTCGCATTCGTTGATGATCGTCTGGGCTGCCGTGGCTGGATCGGGCGAATGATTCAGGGGTTGGGCGTCAGCGAGCGCGGTGATTGTCTGTTCGATGCGCTGGGGTGTGAAGGCAGAGGCCAGCCAGGTGTCGAGGGGGTCGGTGAGGGCTCCTCGCTAGGTACACGTTGCGGGGATGGGGGACCTGGTTGGCGAGGGCGTATTCCTGTGGGAAGCGGCAGCGGTAGTAGGCGTCGCCGTGGTTGTACTGGCCCTGCATGCGTCGGTCTCAGGCGGCGCAGTAGATCATGGCGCGGAAGACGTACGGTTGGGGGTGCGCTGCTTGACGTGCTGACCGCCGGTTCCGCGTCCGCGCCGTTGCAGGATTGCTTGGACCTGCTCGAACGTCGCATCGTCGATGAGCGGCTCGTGGGTGATCTCCTTTGAGGCCACCCACTTGTCTCGGGTGTTCCAGCGCATGACGCCGGTGTGGCTCATTGCCACACAAGGCGGGTTAGTATGGAAGCCTTGGCCGCGACAGCCTGAACGTGTTGCCAACGACGAGGTAGTGCTTTGGCGAGGTGTCGCTCGGCAAAAGTTCGCGCGGTCTGTTGATCTAACTTCACGGCGGCAGTGTACGGCCGACCCAGCCTCGGGCGCACTATCGGCGTGGCCACAAGATTCGCAAAATGCAAACCGCTCCCCTAATCTGTCCTCAGGAACTTCGTCGGGCATTGGCGCTGGGACTCCTGGGGAGACGCTTATGGCGTCGGGACGTTCTTCCCATGTCCATCAGCAACTTGACGGCCAAGAGTTCGCCGATCCCGAAGGGGGCCCGCGGACGTCGAGTGATGCCGACCTTGCAGAGTGCCCATTGCCTAAGCTTTCGCGTTAGGACAAAGAGTTCGATGACGGTGATGAAGAGGCCAAGCTGCCCTTTCTCTGCATAGCCGGAGAATTGACCTGCGGGAAGCGCCTCGTCCCTATCGGCAACGGCAGGATCTGTCAGAATCTCGCGCCACCCCGGCCATTCCGCTCCTTCTCGGCGAGCCGTAAGTGCACGAATCAGGCGCCGAAAGTCCTTTCCTAGGATTTGTGTAAAACCGAGGACGTAGGTAAGCCAGATGCTCCCGATTAAGAACAAGGATGGAAGGAACCTAGTTCCAGGCGTCGCGAGAATGAATGCGCCGCCGACGGGGATTGCGGCAACGCCAAAAGCGAAGAACGCTCCGGTGACCACCTTGAACCCGGCAGAGATTGGCTGGCGCGCCGATGATGGCATTCGGAACGGCGCTTTATAAAGAGTCCGTAGAGCCGTGAAGTTTGCAGCCCGAAGGTTGCCGTCCCCTTCTAGCTCGAAAAGCGCAACCCGGTGCGCGGGGTCGGAAGCCCACTCCTCTGCCTGTCTGGTGTATCCGCTTCTCGCGAAAAAGAATGGCCGCTGTCCGGGTTTGGTTAGCCCAGCAAGTCGCTGCACCTCGCTAATCCCAACCCGCTTGGTGTGCCAGAGTTTAACCTGTGCCACAGCCCCCCTGGCGGCTACATCGATCCCGCCGTCTTGGCCAACCGGCGTTATTTCGGCATCCTTGTATCCGAACCGCCTAAGCCAAGCTGCCGCCAACTTCTCGGCCTCACGGTAATCACTCAGGATCGACTCGTTATCGTGTGGTGGCGGTGCTGCATGCGTCTCGAGGATTCGCGGTAGAACTATCTCGTCCTCGAATCTGTAATTAACTGGGATAAACATGCATGCCGCGTACACGGTGACCTGCGCAAGGCTGTTTATTCCGAATGTAAAAGCTAGTATCAGTTGCCCATTCTTGGCATATCCGAAGAAGAGAAGCGCCGCCCAGCAGATTGCGATTAGCCAGGCTGCCGCCCAGCCCACAACTGCGGTGTCGCCCTCCAGCCGAACTCGGGCCGACATTCGAGCAGCTAATATTGGGAACAACGGAAAGAGAGCGGTGATGAAGAATCGCTCCGGTACCGAGGCTTCCGCAATTCCAGCCATCCCGTAAGCGCCGATTCCTGCGACGAGTGTGAAGATTAATGACAGTGCGGCGCCTAGTCTGCGCCTTGAACGGTGGTTGCTCGCGTAGGTCTGCGCCCATTGGCGCCTAGCCTCATAGATCCTGCATGCTGGAGTTGCCGGCTCAGGCGCCGACTGGATAGCAGCTTGCGTCGGAACTGGGTCGTCTGCCACCCATCCATCATGGAGCGAAGGTACGACATTCTGTGCAACCGACGGTGATCGTTTACGCCTGGGCCGTGGTCTTCTGCTTGAGGCGCTCGTAAGGGGTTTGGCCGCCGAGGCCGCCGTGCGGTCGATGGTAGTTGTAGTAGTCCTCCCACTCGCGGAGCTTGTCGTTGAAGACCTGGGCGTCGTCGATCACGACGCCCTCCAGCATCCGGTAGAACTCTTCGGCATCGATGCGGTGGGATCTCTCCACCTTGCCGTTGAGCCGCGGCGTGCGGGGCTTGATGTAGACATGCTGGATGCCCTTGTCCAGCACGTGCCAGTGGAACGCCGACTGGAACTCCGCGCCGTTGTCGGTCTGGATGACCTGCACCTGGAACGGCAGCCGCTGCAGCACGTAGTCCACGAACTGGATCGCGGTCTTCTGGTTGAGCTGCGGGTAGATACGCAGCACCCGCAGCCGCGTGCAGTCGTCGATCGCGGTGAACTGGTAGTACTTGTTGCGCCCGCCGCGCCGGCCGGCCGAACCGATGGGCTCGAGGAACTTCACGTCGATCTGGACCCGGTGGCCGGGCAGCTGCTTCTCGTACCGCTTCCACCGCTTGTCGTGGCGCTTGTAGCGCTGCGAGGCTGGCAGCCGGTTGAGGTCCAAGCGCTTGAGGATCCGCCACACCCCGGAGTGGCTGATGACGACCTCGTGGTACCGCTTGAGGTACATCGCGATCTTCTCGGGACCGAAGTGGTAGTTCTGCCGCAGGTAGATGATCTTCCCAACGACCTCGACGTGGGTGGCGTTGGGGCTGGTCTTGGGTCGCTTGGATCGGCTGCGCAGCCCGTCGACGCCGTCGGCCTGGTAGCGGCGGTACCAGACGTAGTACGCCTGTCGGCTGATCCCGTAATACCGGCAAGTCAGCGCGACGTTGCCGGTGACCTCTTCGACATGGCGGATGATCGCCAGGCACCGTCTGGCCTCCCGGTCGAGCGGGGGCTGAGGAGTGGACATAGATGGTCTCCGTACTGGCCGGAGACCCAGGTGTCAACGATGTCCGTCAGTTTTAGAAGAAGGTACGACATTCTGTCGTACTCCGGTTGATCGGTGAGAAGCCGGCGGCGCGCAGTTCGGAGTAGTCAGCATGGAAGACGTGCCACCAGGTCGTGCCCGGTGGGCCCTCATAGCCACCGCCGTCGGCGGACAGCAGGATGCGATGGTTCGGCCACTCGGGCGCCACCACGTCGATGGTCCAGCCGTCGTCGGTCGTGGCGTGCAGGCCGCCGCCCAACAGTCCGGCGATGCGTACCCGCGTGCCCGCCAGCACGCCGATGCCCGGACAGGCGAGGTCTAGCCCGGATGGTTCTGCGTCGTCGGGGTCGGGGTGACGGTACCCGCTGACGTCCCGAGGTAGGTACGAGATTTCAAGAGCCGCGGTACGGACTCGTTCCAGAAGGAACCCGACCGCTTGAGTAGCTGAGAGCAACCACCGGCGGGGCGGACGGAAATCCCAGCCGCCTTTGGCGTCCGGTCATGCCGAATACAGTGCATTCGGCCTCGCCTAGCGCTCACCCAGGCGACCGGACGCCTATAGGCCGGCCTGCACCAAATCGCGCAGGAACGCGGCCCCGGCGACAACGCGGTCAATCGCGTCGACGAGGCCGTTGGCGCCTTCCTGCTGGGGGATGGTGAGCATGACGGCCTCGTCCGCGGTGTACACGACTCCGTGCCGCTCGAACACTCCGGCGATCTTTGCCCTCAGGACCTCATCGTCGGGTACATCGAGCGCGAAGCCGACGTCGATGCTGCGCATGCCGACCCCGCTTTGCACTAACCGCAGCCAGCGGGGAATCGTTTCGTAGCCGGTGAACCAAGGGTCGTCGGCTCGTTTGCCGACGCCGCTGGACTGCCAGACCTGCAGAAGTATCGGGTCGCGGTAGTAGCCGTTGAGCCGCGTGGTGCGAAGCATGCACATGGAGTAGCCGAGCTGGCCGTCGACACCGTAGTAAATGCCGGTGGTGCCGGTTCGCATGGAGGGATATTTCACGAGGTAGTAGCGCCAGTCGAAGGTCTTGGAGTCCTCGCGCTTGGCGAGCCACGCGCCGATTACGTGCTCGAAGTAGTCGCCGGGGTCGCTATCGCTGCCGGCCAAGCCGTCGAGCAGGTGGCCGAGGACGGTTCGTATCGACTGGAGGCCCAGGTACGTGGTGCCGGTGAGGAGATCCCGCCACACGGCCTCGTTGTCGGCTGAGCCGAACTGCCACGACCCGGAGTTGGGTCGCCGGCGCTGATAGTCGCCGAAGGTGAGGAGCGCGCCGGTCAGACCGAGCCACTGCCGCTGGTCCGCGAGCGCGGTCTCGAATGCTCGCGCGCGTCTCGTGAAGGTTTCGCTGCCGAGTTCGAATGCGCTCAGCGCGCCGCGGAGCATTGGATGGTCTTCCAGCCGGAAGAGGGCGGGCGCGAGTTCGGGGTTGGCGTCCAGGAACTTCTGCTTGCGGCGTTCGTCGGCGACCTGGTTGCCGCTGAACCTGGTCACGGCGTCAAGATCGCCGTTGACGATTAACTTCTCTACGTCCTTAACCAGGGCCGGCATGTTGCTGGCGCGCAGCTCGTTTTCGGAGGCCGCGATGAGGTTGCGCAGTATGCGGAGCCGGCGGGGGAAGTCTTCGGTGCCTTCGATCAGGTGCAGGAGGAACGCGTACAGCAGCAGGCGCTGCGGGGCAGCCAGGTTTCCGGGACCGCGCCGGAGGCACTGCCCGAATGGGTCGGTGCCGGCGCCGCCGAACGGCACTACCTTCCGCCAGTCGTAGCGGTCCTGGCCGGGCAGTGCCGTCGACAGGGCATCGCTGAACGTCTTACTGATGTGGGCGGCGTTCTTCCAGTTGTCGAATGCGCCGAAAAGAAAGTCGATGTGATCGTCAGCGCGCGGGTTGGCCTCGCCGAACACGGCGCGTGCCCGGCGGCCAAGCTGTCCAGAATCGACACGGCCCTCGCGGAGTTCGCATAGTTCGGTGATGTAGCCGAGATAGTTGAAGAGCTCGTCGTCGATGAGGTTGTCACCGCCGTGGTACGGCCACAGAAGGTCCGACCACGGCCCGTCGATCTTGTGCGCGAACTCGTCGACCCGGTCGGAGTGCCGGATGTCCTGCTCGAAGCGTGCCTTGAAATTCTCGAACGGCGTAAGCGGCCTGCCCCGGGAGTTCATCTTGATGTAGAGGTCCTCGTCGGATGCCATGTCGTCCAGCGGAAGCAGGTAGAACGAGACGGCGGGCGACTCGGCGTGGGTAAGGCGGTCCCACATGGCCTGCGGATCGTGCCCGGGATGGAGGCGCCGAAGTTGTTCATGGATGGAGTCGACCATCACGAGCATGGCCTGGATGGTCGGGTCGTTGTGCCATACGTGTAGGTACCAGGCCTGGTCGATGATCCAGGTCGACGGCGTATCCGCGGCCGGGGGCAGCGGGTTGGCGGCCAGTCGCTGGCAGAACAGGCGCGCGCTCGGGCGCGTTGCATAGGAGAACCGGGTCCAGGCTGCCCCGGCGTCCAGGCAGCCGGCCGCCGAGGCGAGGTACCAATGCAGAAGGTACAGGGTGGTCAGCCGCTGCTGCCCGTCGAGGGGATAAAACGTCGTGCCCTCGATCCGGCCGTACACGAAGTCGAGGCCGACCGGCTCACTCCCGGCGATCGCGTCGAGCAGGACCTCCAGGAAATCGACCCGGATCTCCCGCGCCCGCTCGTCCGGACGGCCCTGGGCGTAATCTCGCTGGATGAGCGGGATCTCGACGCCGCCGATGTCCGGCCCGCCGCCAGGCAGGGCTTCGAAGAGGCCCACATACGACGTTAGATAGCCCTTCATGGCGTCGCGCCCTGGCTGGGGAGCAGGTAGGTGCGCAGCACGTCGAGCATCTCGGTGAAGTAGTGCTCCCGGTCGTCGGCGCTCCAGAAGTGCATTTGGTGCTCGCCGGCCGGCGAGTAGTACTTGAGGAACACGTTCCTGGTGCACACCGGGATGTAGGACCCCTTCCGATCTCGGTCGATCATTACGGCCCGCTTCACGGCGAACACGGAGTTGCGCAGCGCGCTGTTGTCGTTCCGCTCGAGCAGCGCCAGGTTGGCGATCGAGTCCACGCCGCCGACACCCGAGGCGTCGTGGGGCGAGAGCAGAGCGGTCAGTTCTCGTTCGCACGGCCGGAAGTCGGCTTCCGTGAGGGCCGAACTGGCCAGCACCGAGTCGACCCGCTCCAGCACGGCCTTTTTCGTGGCCGGGTCGATGGCGTCGAGGGCCAGCAGCGCCTTGCGGTGCAGTTGCAGCCATTGCGTCCACTGCGCCACGGTGCTGAGCTGTTCGGCGTTCTGTGCGTGAATGTGCTCCAGCGACCACCGCCCGGCGGCGTGCTCCCTGAAGGAGTACCGCTCCGAGGAGCCCCTCCTGCGTCGGATGGTCTCGACGTTCATCAGCAGCAGCGCCCGGCTCGCCTTGTCGTCCTTGTCGTAGCCGAGCTCCCGCAGATCGGCCTCGGACAACCGCAGCCGGTCACGGATGAGTCCGTCAAGGTCGGTCTCGAACTTCGACTTGGCCTTGTTCCCCGCGAGGTCGATCAGACTACGCAACGACGCACCCTGCGCCACCAGGAAACCGATCTTGTGGAAGAGGTCGCGGTTCTCGTACCACCCTACGACCAGGGAATGCAGGTCGACCACCTGGTTCCAGAACTCCTGCGGTCGGTCCGCGATCTGTTCTCTGAGCGTTTCGAAGGTGTGGAACGGTGGCCGTTCGCGGCCGAGCGGCCCGCCCGCAATGGTGTCCAGCAGCAGGCTGATGTGCGTCGGGCTAGGCGACGCCGTTCCGGTGATGAACGCCCACAGTTCCGGGTTGCGCAGGTCGCGCTCGATGCCATCCCATTGCGCCGCGATCTCCAGCGCACGATCGGTCACGCCGGGACCACCGCGGCTTCGCGACAGCAGGAGGGCTTTGACTAGCTCGGCGTCCGTGAGCGGAATGCGGCCGACGTTCAGCCGGGTGAACAGCGTGACGGCGTCCAGGTCGTCTGTGGCCTCGTACCAGATGACTCGCACCTGCTCGAACAGCGAGCCGTAGAACCTGTTGGCGACGTATTGGCGCCGGCTGCCGTGCGTATCGAACCAGGCGCGGATGCACCGGTAGGACTCGTAGATGTGGAAGAAGTCGATGTTCTGCCGGCTCTGCTCCGAATCAAGTTCCTCCAGGTATGCAGCGCTGCCCTCCCTCGTCTCGTACCGCAGGGAGTAACCAGCGCCGGTGCTCTGCAATCCCTCCCGTTTCATGAACTGGAAGATCAGGAACAGCGTGGTGAGCCGCTGCTGGCCGTCGACCAGCTCCCATTCGTCCCCGTGCGGCTTCACAACCACCGGCTGGAGGTAGTACGGCTGGTCGCGGCTTCCCCAGATATCGTCGAGGAGTCGGCTCACCTCGACCGCGCCCCACCGGTAGCCGCGTTGGTAGGCGGGAACGTAGAACCGGCCGGAGATGTCACCCACAAGCCTGGGCTCCAGACGCGCGTCACCCGTGGATGTCATCATCATCATCGAAGGTCTCCGACACCCAGGCTTCCTCGCTACTCCGACCCGTTGACGGGCCGCTACCCATTCTCAGCCAGACTGAGGAGCCGATCAAGGCATCCTCCTTTGCCACAGTGAGCGCGCACGCCGCGGTACCCAGTCCGCGTGGCAGTCACTCACCGTTGCGTTTCTGCAGCTCGGCCCGAGCCTGATCTACCCATCAGTTCTGGAATCGAGCCGCATCTACCTCGGTGAGATCAACTCGTACCGACAGGGGCATCCCTACCGTGCCGGACACCGCCGACAGCAAAGGGTGGCCTCCCTC
>NZ_JBSGJR010000236.1:0-9575 GCF_053605645.1 Micromonospora sp. NPDC003776 | reverse complement strand
CTCGGCCCGGACCGCCCGCTGGAACGGGTTGCCCCCGTCGGCCGGCGGGGTGCCCCCGCCCGCGCCCAGCTCCCGCAGCCGCCGGCGCAGCGCGGGGTAGCCGTCGTGCCCGAGCGTCATCGCGAACCGGGTCACCGACGGCTGGCTGACCCCGGCCAGCTCGGCCACCTCGGCCGCGGACAGGTACGCCGCCGCCCCCGCGTGCTGCACCAGGCAGTGCGCGATCCGCCGCTGGGTCGGGGTGAGCCGTACGCCGTGGAAGAGGTCGAGCAGGCGGTCGGCCGGTGCCGCACCGCTTTCATTCATGGGTGGACTCTATGCATGAAAACTTTCAAAGGCAACCGACGGCTTCTGCCTGGCGCCCGCCCGGTCCAGTGAGGACCGGCGAGGCGACCGCCGCCCAACGTCTGCCGCCGCCCCTCGACCCGCCGCACATCAGCGGGAGTCCCACCACCCGCCAACGGGGGACCGGTGGGGCGGAGCGGGGTGTGGTGTCTCTGTACTATCCGCAGGCGGGTAGGCAGAGGAGTGGGCATGCAGCCGGTTGGTCCGTACAGGTTCACCGAGGCGCTGGGCGTCTGCCAGGTGGGCACGGCGTGGTGGGCCATCGACGGGCAGGATCGGCTGGTGACGGTCGCCGTGCTCGAGGGCGCGGCGGCAGCCGACCAGGCCTGGCGGCAGGCCTTCGCGAACGGGGCGAACGCGTTGGCGCACGCGCCGGGCGGGCAGCGGTTCGTCAATGCCGACCTTGCGGCACCCCAGCCGTGGGCGGCGTACCCGTCCGAGGAGGGCATGGGTGCCCAGCGGCTGTTCCAGACCCTCGGCATGGAGTTGCACGACGCGGAGGCGCGGCCCGACATCCTGATCCCGGCCACCGGCACGGTCGACACGCCGCCGCGGCCGGTCTCCGGCGTCCCGGTGTCGGGTGTTCCGACCTCCGGCCCCCCGCAGCTGCCCTGGGCGATGCACGCCGGCGCGGTTCCGCGGCAGCAGACGGTCGGAACCGGCACCGCATCGCCTGCCCCTACCGTCGCCCCGGCGGCCGACCCCCCGCCGGCCGACCCGTTCGCCGGGCCGGCCGACCCGCTCGCCGGGCCGGCCGACCGGCGCATCCTGCCGTCCACGGGTGGCGCTGGACCGGCCACTCGGGGAGCCCCGGTCTGGCTGGCAGTCGCCGCCCTGGTCCTGGCGATCGTCGCGGGGGTGGGCGGCCTCGTGGCCTGGACCGGCAGCCACGGGGAGACGACTGCCTCCGCTGACGTACCTGCGGCCTTTCCCTCGGGTGCACCGACCGTCTCCGGCCTTCAACCGTGGGGAGAATTCCCGCCATCGAGCCCGCAGGAGCGAGCGTTGGCGGCTGCGGGGCCCTCACTGGTCTTCATCGAGGCGGTCGTCACCGGCTACCTACGGGACGTGACGACCAACCGTCCGCTGCGCGCCACCGCGATCGTCTTCAACCGTCGGTGCACCGGGTTCGTGGTGAACTCGGACGGCTATGCACTTACCAGCAGCTCGTGCGTGAAGCCGTCGGAGGACACGGCCCGGGAGATCGCCCTCGACACCATCGCCAGGACCCTGGTGCGCGCACAGGAGCTCAAGGCCGACGCGGTGGCCCACTACATCTCGACCAACCTGCCGAAAACCCGGTTCACCGGGGTCAGCCCGAACAGCGAGCCGGCCATCCAGCTGCTGGCGAAGCCCAACGACGCCAAGGGCAACCTGACCGACGGCCCGGCCGTCCCCGGCCAGCTGGTCAAGGCGCAGGCGGCCGACGGAGGCAATGTCGCCCTGGTGAAGCTGGGCCGGCAGAACCTGCCCGCGGCCGAGGTCTACGCCGCCACGCCCGCGGAGACCGACGCGCTGCTCATCGCCGGCTTCGGCACCGACGACAGCGGCTCACGCACCGTCACCTATTCGCCCCGGGCGAAGATGGCGAAGGTCATCGGCACCGGACGGCGGGGCAGCGTGTCGACCTGGCGCCTCGGCGACGACCTGGGGCGCGTCTCCCACGGCGGCATCGCCGTCGACCCGGCCGGCCGCGTCATCGGCATGGTCGACCAGGATCTGACGCGACCGGATCGGGCCAACCGGTTGGTGGTGCCGGCGTCGGCGTTCACTGAGCTGTTGAGCGGCGCCGGAGTGACCGCCGGCCTCGCCGAGCCCGACCGGCTTTACCGCAGCGGTCTCAACGCGTACTTCACCGGTCACTACGCCACCGCCGCCAACCAGCTCGGCACGGCGGCCGAGCGGTCGCCGGGCAACCAGCTGGCAGTGGCGTACCGGCAGAGTGCGCTGAACCGGCTGCAGATCGAGGGCGAGCCGGCCGGCGGGCCCGGCTGGGCCTGGTGGCTGTTCGCGGGAGCGGGCGGCGCCCTGCTGATCGTGCTCGCGCTGCTGGCCGGTTCGCTCATCACGAGACGCCGATGAGCTCGCCCGCTGCCACGTCGCGCCGGTCCGTACAGTCCGCGCGACCCCGGTCGGCCTCGCGCCGGCTCTCCACCAGCATCTTGCTACTCGTCGGGGTCCTGCTGGTACAGGTGCTCCTCGAGAACTGGCTCTCGGCTCTTCTCGCCACCAGCGGCGAGGACCAGACGGTCGACCCGGGAAGCGTGGACTCGTCGCTCGAGCGGCTCAGGAATCTGCTCTACCTTGCCCTGGCCGCGCTCGCGGTGGCGAAGGTGGCCCTCGACCGGGCGTGGGCCCGGTTCCGGACCGGCGCCGATCTCGCTCTGGCCGTGCTCGGCCTGGTCATTGTGGTTGCGGGCCTGGTCAACGATTCCTCGGCCGGGCTGATCGGCCAGGCGCTCTTCGTCGCCTTCCGTGGTCTCCTGGTGTTCTACGCGCTCCGAGCGGCCGATCTCGGCTGGGCCGCCGTTCGTCGGATGCTGCTGGTGGTGGGGGTGATCGTCGCACTCAACGTGCTGCTGGCGCTGGTGCAGCTGGCGCTCGGTACGCCGGCTTACCGGGCGCTGGGCTGGGCCGCGACGGCGTGGTCGGACCAGGGCAGGGTGCAGGGTCTGCAGGCACATCCCGAGAACCTCGCCCACCTGCTGGGGCTCGTCCTGGTAGGGGTGATCGCCCTCTTCGCCAGCCGTCCTCAGGTACGGCCGATGTGGTGGATGTCGGCCATTCTGGTGGCGCTGGCGCTGGCCGCCACCGGGTCAAGTCAGTCGCTGATCGCCGTGCTGATCGCGGGGGCCGCGATCGCCGTACTGGTGCACGGGCAACGACGCCGGATCCTCGGTGTCTGCCTGGTCGTGATCCTCTGCACCATCGGGTACATCGTGGCCCGGCCCGCCGACCGGGCGGCCTGGGAACGGCGGCTGGTCAGTCCGTTCTCCCACAGCCAGGTCCGCGGCCCGGATCCGGCGAAACCGCGCCCGGCTGCGCCGACGACCCCGGCCCCGCCCAGGTCACCGGCCCCCGCCCCGCCCGGGTCGCCGACCCCGGCCCCGCCCGGATCACCGACCCCGGGGCCAGCGGTGTTCGAGCTGCAGCAGGCCGGCGATATCCTGCCCCGCCAGCCACTCCTCGGCTTCGGTCCCGGCCAGTTCGGCGGGGAGGTCGCGGAGCGGAACAACCCCGACTGGCACCGGAACCGGAAGCTCGGCCCGGTGCCGCTGAGCGGCGAGGCATCCGGACCGCGGGTCGAATCGTTCTGGCTCCACCTCGTCATGGAGGTGGGCGTCATCGGGCTGATCGCGTACGTGATCTGGCTCTTCTTCGTGGTCCGACCGCTGCTGCCCGGGTCAGCTCGTCGCTCCCGGCGCGCGACCCCGGTGCCGTCCGCGGTGACGGCATGGGGCGTCGGCGCCATCGTCTTCGTGTGCGTCGTCGCCCTCGGGTCGCCGGCGTTCGAGAGTGCGCAGCTGTCGGCGTTGTCCTGGACGGTCCTCGGCATCGCCTGGTGGGCCTGGCGTCGCTCGCTGGAGGAGGAGGCATCCGTCTACAGCGCCGAGACCGCGATGCTACCGGTCGTTCGCGACCCGTCCGACGTGACCGACAGCGAAACCCGGATCCTCGCTACCGACGAAATCCTGGCTCTGGCACGTCGGGCCCGGCGCGAGATCGACGGCAGGTCCGCAGGTGTCAGCTATCCGACCGAGCGTTAGCTCAGACCTTTCGGTGATATGGCGCCGCTGGTCGGCTGGATAGAATCCGACCGTCCGGTGACCACGTCACCGGGACTGCGCACGGGGGTGGTTGAGAATGGATGTACCGGATCAGTCGGGGCTTCGGTGGAGCGGAACGTCACCGATCATGGTGAACGTCAGTCGCCGATGACGGGCCGGCACTCTCTGACGGCGGACGGACCGATGACTGAAGCGCCCGGGCCGCCCGAGTCATACCTGAACGTGATGTCCTTTAGCATCGCTCCGGTCACCCTCGGGCTCGCCAACGACGCCCCCACCCTCGGACTCGCCACCGACGCCCCCACCGTGGGTCTGGCCGCGCCGGTCCGTTCGACGACACCCGTCATTTCGGTCTGCATCGCAGTCCGTGACCGCCCGGCTCTGCTGGTCAAGTCCCTTCGCAGCATCCTCGACAGCGGTTTCGCCGACTTCGAGGTGGTCATCGTCGACGACGGCTCGTCCGTGCCGGTCCAGGTAGGACTGGCCGAGGCTGGCCTGCTTGCCGACGATCGCATCCGGCTGGTCCGCCAACGGCCGTCGGGCATCAGCGCCGCGCGGAACACCGCGCTGAAGGTCGCGCGCGGCCGGTACATCACCGTGCTCGACTCCGACGATGAGCTCGCGCCTGACGGGCTGGGCCGGATCCACGACTATCTGACGAGCACCCGAGCCCGCTGGGTCTACACCGACTATGAGGAGCTGACCGGCGAGTCCGGACGGGTCATCCGGCTGCCGGCCTACCCGTCCGCCCGTCGGATGCTCTGGTCCGTGCTTGTCCGGCCGCGGCTGCCGTTCAAGCACTCGGGAATGACGATGGAGCGGGAACTGCTCGTCCGACTCGGCGGCTACGACGAGGGCACCCCGATCAAGGTGGATGTCGAGTTGGTCCTGCGCGCGCTGGCAAACGACGTGCACCTGACCCACCTCGCGCATCCTGTCGTACGGTTCTACCGGCACGACGGCAACATCAGCCGTAAGCGTCTCGCCGGCCTGGCCGTGTGGTCCCGGCTGATCAAGACTTACAGCCGGCCGCGTATCCCGGGCCTGGCGTGGGCCCTGGTCTCGGTCCGTGCGGTGAGCGAGGTCGGCAAATGGCTGGTGACCGCTCTCGGCAAGTGAGGGCCTGCGTCACCGATCGGCGTACGCCCGCTGCGGCCCGTCCGTACGCCGGCCCGCCCGCTCGGCCGGGCCGGCCGCGCCGGCGATGATCAAGCGGGACACCTCTGGTCAAGCGGCCCCTGCGCCATCTAGATTGCACGTCGCGCACTCGCATGGGTCGACGGAGGAAGGACGAACGTGTCCCTGAACGGCACCAGGGTGCCCTCGCAGCACTCCCCTCGGACGGTGCCGCCGCACCACAACGACGTCGGCGTCATCACGCCGTCGCACGGCTTCGCCCGGTCGGCCTTCGCCCGCCCGGCGACGCCCAAGGTGGCCTGGCACCGGCCCTACATCGGTTGGTTGCTCCTGCTGGACCTGCTCGCCGCGCTCGCGGCCAGCCGCACCGCGATCAGCCTGCTCCCCAGGGCCGACGCGGGCTTCCAGGACCCGGCCGCGCCCGGCGGGGTCGACGCGGTCTTCGTGCTGGTGGCCAACCTCGGCATCCCGGTGGGGTGGGTGCTGTTGCTCGCCGCGTGCGGCGCGTACGACCGCCGCGCGCTGGGCATGGGCACGGAGGAGCTCAAGCGGCTGGTCAGGGCGGACATCGCGATGGCCGCCACCGTGTCCCTGCTCGCGCTCGGGTTCAAGAAGGACCTGTCCCGGCTGACGGTGCTCCTCGTCGTCGCGGCCGCCCTGGGCTACACCCTGATCGGGCGGTTCGTGGCCCGGTCCGTGCTGCATTTCTTCCGCCGCCGCGGAGCGCGCTCGTCCCAGAAGATCCTCCTCGTCGGCAAGCTCTCCGACGCGCTCGCCCTCTACGACGTGGCCGTCCGCAACCCCGCGGCCGGGCTGCATCCGATCGCCATCCACCTGCCGCAGCATCCCCGCCCCGGGGAGACGGTGACCGCACCCGTGCCGGTGTACGTCGGCTGGGAGCTGGTGCCGCTCGTGCAGGAGATCGGCGCGGACACCATCGCCGTCTGCGGCCCGGCCAGCCTCGAGTCGTACGAGCTGCGCAAGCTGGCCTGGCAGATCGAGGGCAGCGGGCTCGACCTGGTGGTGGTGCCGCAGGTCACGGACATCACCGGTCCGCGCATCCATGTACGGCCCGTGGAGGGCCTGCCGCTGCTCAACGTCGAGGAGCCGACGCTCTCGGGTCTGTCGCTGGTGGTGAAATCGGCGCTCGACCGGATCACTGCGCTGGTCGGCCTGATCCTGCTCAGTCCGGTGCTGCTCGGCATCGCGCTGGCCATCAAGCTGACCGACCGGGGGCCGGTGATCTTCCGGCAGACGCGCATCGGGCACAAGGGCAACGCGTTCAAGGTCTGGAAGTTCCGCACCATGTACACCGATGCGGAACAGCGGCTCGAGGCGCTGAAGGACCAGAACGAGAGCGACGGTCTGCTGTTCAAGATGAAGAACGACCCCCGGGTCACCCCGATCGGCCGTCATCTGCGCGCACTGTCGCTGGACGAACTGCCCCAGCTGATCAACGTGCTGATGGGCCAGATGTCGCTGGTCGGTCCGCGTCCGCTGCCCACCGAGGACGATGACTACCAGGGTGACGTGCGGCGCCGGCTGCTCGTCCGTCCCGGCATCACCGGGCTCTGGCAGATCTCCGGCCGCTCCGATCTGACCTGGGACGACGCGGTCCGGCTGGACCTGCACTACGTCGACAACTGGTCGCTCGCGTACGACCTCGGCATCCTCTGGCGGACGCTGAGTGTGGTGCTGGCCCGCCGCGGGGCCTACTGACGCAAAGCTGAGCGGCGGGGCCGGAAGGCCCCGCCGCTCAGGTGTGTCGCCGGTCCGGTCACTTCCGGGCGTACTGCTTGATCTCCTCGACTGCGTCCCGGCGTACCGCGTCATAGCAGGACTTCACTCGGTCGGGGTCGGCGAGCACCACGCTCTCAGTGCCCTTCCGGCCGGTGCCCTTGGTCGGGCTGGTGAGGAACCACAGGTTGCTTCCGCGCACCCCGCGCATCTGGTTGCCCATGTCCAGCAGGGACATGTTCTTGTCCACCGAGACCGACTTCGACGTCGCCTTCACGAACGAGTTGAACTTGGCGGGGTTGGCGAGAATCCCACCAGAGGCGGCCTTGTCGAGGATCGCCTTGATGACCTGCTGCTGGTGCCGGATCCGGGCGAAGTCACCGTCCGCGAACTGCTTGCGCTGACGGGAGTAGTCGAGCGCCGCCTCGCCGTCGAGTTCCTGCGGGCCGGCCTGGAAGGCACGGAACGGCGGGTGGATCGAGGTGAACGACTTCTCCACGTTGACCGTCACCCCGCCGAGCGCGTCGATGATGTCCTTGAAGCCGGCGAAGTCGATGATCGTCACGTGGTCGATCCGGACCCCGGTGAACTTCTCCACCGTCTGCACCATGAGCGGCACCCCGCCCCAGGCGAAGGCGGCGTTGATCTTTGCCTCCCGCCCACCGTGCTGGCCGTCCGCGGACCGCGGCACCGGCACCCAGGTGTCCCGGGGAATCGAGATCAGCTGGGCGCTCTTCCGGTCGGCGGGGAGGTGGGCCACGATGATGGTGTCCGTGCGCGAGCCCGAGGTCTTCTCCGGATCACGGGAGTCGCTGCCCAGGATCAGGATGTTCTGCGCGCCCTGGGCCCCGGCCGCGGGGCGCTCGGCCTCGGGGACACCGGCGAAGGCGTCGACCCGTTCGATGCCGGACTCCACCGACTTCAGATAGATCCCACCGGCCAGCAGCCCACCACCAGCCACCAGCGCCAGGACCAGCAAGCTGATGAGCAGGATCCGCTTCCCACGACGGCGGGGAGGCTGTTCTACGGGGGGCTCCACCTCGGACGGAACCTCGGCCCATCCGTTCGGGGGGTATTGCGGCTGCGGCTCGGCGTACTGATGGGGACGAGACATGCCGTGATGCTACTGATCCGTTGCTGCGCCTGGGTATCCGCTCTTCGTCGCCCGGATGCCCGATCCCATGGCCAACCGGGCCGGGAACTGGTAAGACCCTCCCGTGGATGCAACGAAGCTCCGGCGGGCCGTCGCCCGCACCCGGTTCGCGCCGATCGCCGCGTTTCCCAAGCGGCTCGCCCGGGTCGCCCGGCACGACGCCAAGGTGCTCGGCACCTCCGCCCGCTGGCTGCTCACCTCCCGCGAGCATCACAACTACACCTACGACCTGACCAAGCTCAGCCGGCAGCACCTCGCCTGGTTCGTCAGCGTCTCCTGCGACGTACCCGTCCGCCAGGTCCGCGACTGGTTCGCCGAACTGGAGGGCGACGACCGGCTACGCGGACACATCGAGGCGGCCACCGCCGCCGCGTCCCGCCGCGGCCTCGCCGACCGGCACGTCCGCTACGCCCGCCGGATCGGCTGGTACGCCATCGTCCGCGCCCGCAGGCCCGCCCACGTCGTCGAGACCGGCGTCGACAAGGGGCTCGGCAGCTGCGTCCTGGCCGCCGCCCTGCTGCGCAACGCCGCCGACGGGCACCCCGGCCGGCTCACCTCCCTCGACATCAACCCCGAGGCCGGCTACCTCGCCCGCGCCACCCCCTGGGCCGACGTGGTCGACCTGGTCATCGGCGACTCGGTCGCCTCGATCGCCGCGCTGGACCGCCCCGTCGACCTCTTCCTGCACGACAGCGACCACAGCCGGGTCCACGAGCAGCGCGAGTTCGAGGAGGTCGAAGCGAAGCTGGCCCCCGGCGCCATGCTGCTCACCGACAACGTCACCGCCACCAACGTCCTCGCCGAGCACGCCGAACGGACCGGCCGGCGGTTCCTCGCCTACCGGGAGACCCCCGTCCGCCACTGGTATCCCGGAGACGGCATCGGCGTCGCCTGGTGAGGGCCTTGTGCCGGGCCGACTCCAGGATCGATGATGGCCGAAGCGGCACATCGACCAAGGAGTCGCGATGACAGTCATCCACCACCCCCGGGTGGCCTGGGACACCGCCCGGGTGATCGTCGAGGCGATGCCCGACGAGCAACTCTCCGCCTGGATCCGGCAGGAACTCGGCGGCATGCTGGGCGCCGCCGCCCAGGACGCCCTCACCGAGACCCGCGACCGGCTGCGCCGGGCCGGCGACACCCGGGTGCCGGTGGAGACCGGCCTGTGGCGGGTCCGGCTGGAGGACATGCTCCGGGAGCGCCCCGAACTGGCCGGGGAGGTCTCCGCCTTCACCGGCATCGCCGCCGGCCTGCTCCGCGACCGCGCATCCTGAAACCCTTAGCTTTCGCTTAGCGCGCTTGTCCGGCCCGTCGCCGGTCCGGCAGCATCGACCGGCGTGACCGCCGGCAGCGTTCCCCACCCCGTACCCCCCCGGCCCGGACGACCGGCCCGCGGCGGGTGGCCCGGGCCGCCG
>NZ_JBSGJR010000235.1:0-9577 GCF_053605645.1 Micromonospora sp. NPDC003776 | reverse complement strand
GCCGCCGGTCAGCGCGGCGACCGCCACGGCCCGCAGGTCGCCGGCGAGCAGCAGGGCCCGGCGGACCGCGGCCACCGGCACCTCGGCGGCCCGGGCCACCGCGTCGGTGAGCAGCCCGGCCTGGGCGCCCTGGCGCAGCTCGCCACGGAACAGGCCGGCCAGCAGCCGCTGCTCGTCCGCGGTGGCGGCCGCGAAGAGCCGGCCGACCAGGTCCCGCCGGCGGGCCTGCGAACCGGGGCCGTGGACCGAGGCGATCTCCTCGACCGCCGCGTCGACCCCGCCGACGGTCAGCGTCGGCTCGGCCGCCGGCGGGGGCAGGTCACGCAAACTCGCCCAGCCCACCCCGGTCTGTCGTTGCCGCAGCTCCCCGGCGAGGTAGCCGGCACCGGCCGGGATCTCCCCGGGGTCGAGCGAGCGTAGGGCCGCGGCGAGCAGCTCCACCTTGGCCCGCCGGCCGCTGGTGGCGCCCACTGCGGCGGAGGTCGCCGCCAGGTCGAGGAACCGCACGGAAGCCATCCTGCCAGCCACCACCGACACCGGCGTGCCATCCCGCCCGGCCCCGCCGGGCGATCCACTCCGGTTACGGCACGTCGTAGTGTCCCGGCCTGCGATGCACCCGCCTTGCGGCATGTCGCCGGCGTCCCGGCCGATGATCCACTCTGGTTGCGGCATGGCGGGGTGTCCGGTCGGACGATGGGCACGACCTGCCGCGTCCCGAGTGGATCTCCCGGGGCCGTCGGCCCGCTGAGGCCGTCAGAACGCAACGCCGGTCGCCGGGTCCTTCCAGGTTCGCCGACTCGGCCTACCGGCCGAGGGCGAGCAGGTCCACAGGGTGGGGCCGGTCGGCGGAGCGGGAAGCCCGGGGCGGCCGGGGAGCCGGTCTCCTGATCAGGCGGAGACCGGCTCCTCGATCCGCAGGCCACGGGCACGGACCTCGTCGGCGATCCGGGTCAGCAGCGCGTCGAGCATGACCAGCGCGGCGGAGAGCTCGCCGAGCTGTTCCTTGAGCGTGTCCTCGGGCCACGCGGAGACGTCGACGTCCCCCAGAGCACTGACGGCGGCCTGGAGCCGCGCCAACTCGTCATTCGTACGCATGTTCGAAAGGCTATAACACCCCGCCGCCCGACACACCGGAAACTCCGACATCGGCCCCGAAGTTACGGTTCCGACACCTAACTCCGGTTCGCGCCGGCCTCGGCGACCTTAGCGAGGAGCAACGCCTCGGCCACGCAGACCCGGGCGAACTCGCCCAGGTGCAGGCTCTCGTTCGGGCCGTGAGCCCGGGCGTGCGGGTCCTCCACGCCGGTCACCAGGATCGCCGCCCCCGGGAACATCTCCTGGAAGGTGGCGATGAACGGGATCGAGCCGCCCACCCCGATGTCGACCGGGTCGGTGCCGTCCCAGGCGCCCCGGAACGCCGCCCGCGCCGCCTCGAACATCGGGCCGGTGGCGTCGATGACGCAGGGCGCCCCGTCGTGCTCGAAGGTCACCGTCACGTGCGCGCCCCATGGGGCGTGCTGCTCCAGGTGGGCGGTGAGCGCCGCGTACGCCTTCTTCGGGTCGTCGCCCGGCGCCAGCCGGACGCTCAGCTTCGCCTTGGCCGACGGCACCAGGGCGTTCGGCGCCTCGCCGGTGGCCGGGGCGTCGACACCGAGGATGGCCAGGGCCGGCTTGGTCCAGAGCCGGTCGGTGATCCGGCCGGAGCCGAACAGCTCCGCGCCCTCGACGAGGCCCGCCTCCGCGCGGAACCGGTCCTCCGGGTAGTCGACGCTGGCGCCCTCCCGACCGACCAGGCCCTCGACGGTCACGTTGCCGGCGTCGTCGTGCAGGGTGCCGAGCAGCTTGACCAGCGCGGTCAGCGCATCCGGCACCGCGCCGCCGAACATGCCGCTGTGCACGGCGTGGTCCAGGGTGCGCACCTCGACGAAGCAGTTGACGATGCCGCGCAGCGAGGTGGTCAGCGCCGGCACACCGACGTCCCAGTTGGTGGAGTCGGCGATCACGATGACGTCGGAGGCCAACTCGTCGCGGTGCTCGGCGAGCAGCCGCTCCAGCGAGTCTGAGCCGTACTCCTCCTCGCCCTCGATGAACAGGACCACGCCGACCGGGAGCCGGTCGCCGAAGGCGCGCAGCGCGGCGATGTGCGCCATGATGCCGGCCTTGTCGTCGGCCGCGCCCCGACCGTAGAGGCGGCCGTCCCGCTCCACCGGCTCGAACGGGTCGGACAGCCAGAGCGAGAGGTCGCCGACCGGCTGGACGTCGTGGTGGGCGTACATCAGCACGGTCGGCGCGCCGGGCGGAGCCGGCTTCGTCCCGATCACCGCCGGCTGACCTCCGGAACGCACGATCTTCGTGTCGAGGCCGCAGCCGCGCAGCAGCTCCGCCACCGCCTCGGCGGAACGCTCGACGTGCGAGTGGTCGAAGCCCTCGAAGGCGATGCCCGGGATGCGGACGAGGCGTTCGAGGTCAGCGCGGACTCCGGGTAGTTCACGCTCGACGGCGGCCCGCACCTCGGACTCGGACATGATCGGTGTGGTCATGACCGGCATCGTATGCCGCCCTTACCGCGGGCACCGCCGGAGCCCGCTTCCGTCGGCGGCGCCCCGGCGCCCGCGGTGCCGACGCCCGTGATCAGGGGCGGCGGACGTAGTAGCGGCTCGCGTCGTGCGGGAGTACCGGGGCGCCGTCGACCACGACGTCCACGGCCGCCTCGGTGCCGTCGGCGGCGAAGTGCGTCCGCTCCCCCGCGTGCCAACGGCGCAGTTCGGGCAGGATCTCCGCCCCGTCGCGGTCGAGCGCGCGGGAGAGCCGCAGCGGCTCCGGCGCGGTGACGAAGACCGACAGGGTCAACTCCGGCCGGACCGCCGCCCGCGCCACACTCACCCCCTCGACGATGAGCACCGGCCCGGCCGGCACCGGCACCGGCCGGCCCAGGAAGCACCGGCGCACCCAGCTGTAGCGGCGGTAGGCCCCGGGCCGCCCGGCGCGGACCGGGCCGAGCACCCAGTCCTCCAGACGGGACCAGAAGGTGAGCTGGTCGTCCCACCCGTCGAGCAGGTCGTCGGTGCGGACCACCGGTGGCCGGTCACCGCCGGGCAGCGCGGCGAAGGCGTCCGCGAGGCGCGCCGCGAAGACACTCTTGCCCGCGCCGCTGGGCCCGTCGACCGCCACCAGCCGGGTACGCCCCAACCGCGCCGGCCCGGCCAGCACCCGCCGGGCCGGCCCGGCGTACGCCTCGACCACCGCCACCGGAGTCACTCCGGCTCACCCAGCGTCTTTCGCAGCCAGGCCAGCTCGGCCCGGGTGGTGGCCCGGGCGATGGTGAGCAACCCCCGCCGGTACGGGTCGTCCAGTTCCTCCGCGCGGACCGGCCGGTCCCCCTCGTAGAAGAAGCTGCTCGGGGTGGACAGGAAGGCCAACCGCCGCCGGAGCACCGCGTCCCGGGCTGCCGGGTCGTCGAGGTGGCGGAGGAAGGCGAGCAGGGTAAACCAGCGGTTCTCGTCGCTGATCTCCACCACTTCCGGCTCGGCCAGCCGGCGCCGGAACTCGGCGCGGCCCTGCTCGGTGAGGACCAGCATCTGCCGGGGGGCCGCCCGGGATCCGGGTTCGGCACGCCGGGTCAGCCAGCCGGCCCGCTCCAGCCGCTTGATCGCCGGATAGAGCGTGCCGTCGGCGATCGGGCGCACGTGCCCGGTCAGCTGGCCCACCCGCCGCTTGAGGTCGTAGCCGTGCAGGGGCTGCTCGGCGAGGAAGCCGAGGATCGCGAGTTCGAGCACGGGCCGATTATATCCCGCTTCCGATATACCTCGGGACGGATGTATGGTGACGGTCATGCAGGCAGCTGTGGTGGGCCCGGACGGGGCCCGGATGCGTTGGGTGGAAATCACCGGCGAGGAGCCGGCCCGGGTGTACGTGCACGGGCTGGGCTCGACGTCGGCGGCGTACTTCGTGCCGGTGGCGACGCGGCCCGGGCTGGCCGGGCACCGCTCGCTCTTCGTCGACCTGTTCGGCTTCGGCCTGAGCGACCGGCCGGCCTCGTTCGGCTACACCCTCGAGGAGCACGCGGCGGCGCTGGCCGCGACGCTCGACGAAGCCGGTGTCCGCGGCGCCGACGTGGTGGCGCACAGCATGGGCGGCGCGGTCGCGATCGTCCTCGCCCACCACCGGCCGGATCTCGTCGGCCGGCTGGTGCTCGTCGAGGCGAACCTCGACCCGAACCCGCCGTCCACGGCCGGCAGCAGCGGCATCGGGCGGTACGCCGAGGCGGACTTCCTGGCCGGCGGCTACGCCGAGACGTTGGACCGGGTAGGGCCGGTGTGGGCCGCCACCATGCGCCTCGCCGACCCGCTCAGCCTGCACCGCACCGCCGTGGGCCTCGTCGCGGGCACCCGGCCGACCATGCGCCACCTGCTGGAGCGGCTGCCGATGCCACGGACGTTCGTGCAGGGCGGAATGAGTGGCCCGGTGAGCGACGCGGCCGGGCTGTCGGCCGCCGGAGTGCGGGTGGTGACCGTCCCCGGCGCCGGCCACAACGTCATGCTCGACGCGCCCGAGGAGTTCACCCGGCAGGTGGCGGCGGCGCTCAACCCGGCCTGAGGCCCCTCCGGCAGGACGTGGGCTACCGCCTCCGAGGGATTTCGTCGTGGCGTCCCGACGCGGGCTGGTCGTTCACCGGGTGCGGCCCGCGGCCGGGCGGCATCATCGGGTGGTGCTCCATGACGTGATGAGTCCGGGCGTCGACGCCCTGCTGGAACAGGCCCGGGCCGGGCTCCGCCGGCTCACCCCGCACGAGACCGTCGAGGCGGTCCGCGCCGGGGCGCTGCTGATCGACACGCGCACCGACGCGCAGCGGCGGGAGCAGGGTGAGCTGCCCGGGTCGATCGTCATCGACCGGACCGTGCTGGAGTGGCGGCTGGATCCGGCGAGCGCCTGGCGGATCCCGGAGGCGAACGGGTACGACCGGGAGATCGTGGTGGTGTGCCGCGAGGGCTACAGCTCCAGCCTGGCCGCCGCCAGCCTCCAGGCGCTCGGCCTGCGCCGAGCCACCGACATGATCGGCGGCGTGCAGGGCTGGCAGGAGGCCGGCCTGCCGATGTCCGACCGACCGGCCGACATCCGCTACTGAGCGGCGGCTGGCGCTACTGACCGGCGGCTGGCGCTACTGACCGGCGGCTGGCGCTGCTGGGCGGCGGCTGGCCGGGAGCAGGCGGCGCGGGTCGCCGGTGAGGCGCGGCCCCCTACCGCGGGTCGCCGGTGTGGCGCGGCCGCCTACCGCGGCGCGCCGGGCGGGACGAACGGCAACCCCGGCGGCGGGCCCGACTCCACCAGCCGCCACAGGGCCTCGGTGTCCAGGTGCTCCTCGACCAGATCGCCGAGAAGGTCCAGGGTCCGCTCCCGGGCGGCGGCGAACTCGGTGTCCGGGGCGACCTTGAAGCCGGTCCGGCCGGCCAGCCGGGCGACCTCGGTCAGGAACCGACGGCGGAAGCCGTCGGACTCGAAGGCGCCGTGCCAGTGGGTGCCGTGCACCGCGCCGAGCCGGGCGCCCTCGCCGCTGCCGTCGGCGTGGCGCAGCAGCGGCGGCAGACCGGGGTCGGCGGCGGAGACGTACCCGTGGTGGATCTCGTAGCCGTGGACCGCGACGTCACCGTCGGCCGTGCCGGTGGCGCGGCGAACCGTCTTGCGGGGATCGAAGGTGACCTCGATGGGAAGCAGGCCGAGCCCGGGGACGCTGCCCTGTCGGCTCTCCACCGGATCGTGGATCGCCCGGGCCAGCATCTGGAACCCGCCGCAGATGCCGAGCAGCGGCCGGCCGGCGGCGGCGTGCGCCGACACGGCGTCGGCCAGGCCGGTCTCCCGCAGCCAGGCCAGGTCGGCCACGGTCGACTTGGAACCGGGGAGCACGATCAGGTCGGCGGCGGCCAGCTCGGCCGGCTCGACGGTCAGCCGTACCCGTACCCCCGGCTCGGTGGCGAGCGCCTCGACATCGGTGGCGTTGCTGATCCGCGGCAACCGGACCACGGCGACGTCGAGCCAGTCGGTCCCGCGCGGGGCCGCCGGCCGACCGAGCACCCGCCCGTAGGCGAGCGAATCCTCGGCGTCCAGCCAGAGGTCCAGCGCCCAGGGCAGCACCCCGTACGTGGGGCGGCCGGTGACCTGGTGCAGCATGTCCAGCCCGGGCTGGAGCAGTCCCCGGTCGCCCCGGAACTTGTTGATCACAAAGCCGGCGACGAGGGCCTGGTCGGCCGGGTCGAGCAGGGCCACGGTGCCGAACATCGAGGCGAACACCCCGCCCCGGTCGATGTCGCCGACCACGATCGTGGGCAGCCCGGCGTGCCGGGCCAGGCCCATGTTCACGTAGTCCCCGGCCCGCAGGTTGATCTCGGCCGGGCTGCCGGCCCCCTCGCAGATCACCACCTCGTACGCGGTCCGCAGTTCGGCCAGCGCCGCGTAGGCGGTCTCGGCCAGCCGGGGTCGCAGCTGCCGGAAGTTGCCCGCGGTCACGGTGTCGACCGCCTCGCCGAGCAGCACCACCTGGCTGGCGTGGTCGCTGCCCGGCTTGAGCAGCACCGGATTGAAGCGCAGGTCGGCGGCGACCCCGCAGGCGGCGGCCTGCATCGCCTGGGCCCGCCCGATCTCGCCGCCCCGCCCGTCCGGGCCGACCACCACGGCCGAGTTGTTGGACATGTTCTGTGCCTTGAACGGCGCGACGCGCACCCCCCGGCGGTGCAGCCAGCGGCAGATCCCGGCGGTGAGCACGCTCTTGCCGGCGTCGGAGGTGGTGCCGGCGACCAGCAGCCCGGCGCTCACCGCCCGCTCCCCCGTCGCGCTCGGCGCGGCTGCCGCACGGCGTCGCCGGGCCTGACCGGGTGTGGGTCCGTCGCCGGGTCCCGGCGCGCCGAACCGGTGCCGACCATGCCGCGCAGCGCGGCGCGGCCGAGCAGGCCGACCAGGCGTCCCAGGGTCACCGGATACGCCGCGGCGAGCCCGAGCGCGGCCAGACCGACCGCGCCGGAGATCCGGGCCGCCCGTTTCAGGTGCCGCGCCTCGGGCCGGGGCCCGTCGCCGAGGAACGGACGGGTCTCGGTGCGGCCGAAGTAGACGTTCCGCCCGCCGAGTCGGACGCCGAGCGCCCCGGCCATCGCCGCCTCACACTGCCCGGCGTTGGGACTCGGGTGATCGTTGCGGTCCCGCCGGAAGACCCGCCAGGCCGCCCGACGGTCGCCGTGCGCCGCCGGCGCGAGGGCGACGGTGAGCAGCCCGGTCAACCGGGCCGGCGCCAGGTTGAGCAGGTCGTCCAGGCGGGCAGCCGGAGTGCCGAACCGGGCGTACCGGGGAGAACGGTGGCCGATCATCGCGTCGAGGGTGTTGGCCGCGCGGTAGCCGAGCAGGCCGGGCAGCCCGGCGACGGCACCCCAGAGCAGCGGCGCGACGACCGCGTCGGAGGTGTTCTCGGCGAGCGACTCGACGGTGGCCCGGGCCAGCTCCGGCTCGTCCAGGGCCGACGGGTCCCGGCCGCAGAGATGGTTGAGCCGGCGGCGTGCCGCGGGCAGGTCGCCCGAACCCAGCGCCCGGCCCATCACCCGGGACTCGTGGCGCAGCGTACGGCCGCCCAGCACGGTCCAGGTACCGACGGCGACCAACGCGGCGCGAGCCAGCGGCCGACGCCGGGTGGCGAGGGTGCCGGCCACCCCGAGCAGCACCGGGGCGCCGACGGCGAGCGCGGTGAACGCCGCCCCGGCCGCCCGGTCCGGCCGGTAGATCCGCTGCTCCAGCGCACCAGCGGCCCGGCCGTACCCGGCCACCGGATGCCACCGGCGGGGATCGCCGAGCAACGAGTCCAGGGCGTAGCCCGCCACCAGTCCCGCCGCGGTCGCCCTGGCGGTCGCCTGCCGCACCCGTCACCACCTCCGGCCGGCCAGCCTAGGCCATGTCGCGCTGATCATCGTCCGAACCGCGGCGCCCCGGCCGGTGGCCGGCGGTGTCGGGTGACTGCCGCCCCGGCGTCCGTCGCAGCGGCATGACCGACCGGACACGTTCCGGCCGTACGGCGGGGCGGCCACGTCGGCGTCGCCACCCCGCTCCCCCGTTGCACGGCCCGCCTCGGAATCAGGCGGGCACCGGCGCCCGCCGCCCGCCCCGCCGGCCACGGCCGGTCGGCGTGACGCCCTCGGTGTCGCCGGCCCGGAGCCGGCCCGTCGGGCTCCTCGGGCTCGGTGGCTCCGCCAGGCCGGGCGGTTACCGGGTCGTCCCGTTCGCCGCCGTCCTGGTCGGCCACGTCGTCGAACGGGTCGGCCGCCTCGTCGAAGTCACCCGCCGGGAGGCTGTCCAGGTCGTCGGAGAGCCCGGGCTCGACGCGCGGGCCGGCGAACTCCAGTCCCTCGAACTCGTCGTCGAACGGACGGTCGTCGAGCGAGGCCGGCGCGTGCGCGTCCGGGACCGGCTCGGTCGCCTCACCGTGCACCCGGCGTTCCGCCTCGGCGTCCTCGACGGCGCTGGTCGCCACGCTCGGCCGGTTGCGCAGGAAGCGGCTGCGCCCGCGGGCAGGTACCGCGACCGCCTCCAGCTCGTACAGGGTGCGGTGGTTGCCGGCGTCGTCGGTCCAGTCCCGGGTGTAGAGGCGGCCCGCGACGGTCACCGGGTCGCCGACCATCACCGAGGCGGCCACCCCCTCGGCCAGCTTGCGCCAGCAGTTCACGCCTATGCGGAGGCTGAGGGATTTGGTTAAGGATCGTCTGTGATCGTGGGCGGGTCGGGGGTGTCGGTGTCGTCTGGTTTGATGCGGGGCGGTGGGGGTCCGCGCCGGCGGTCAGCGCTGTCGCGTGGCGGGGTTGTGCGGGCTGCCCGGGTCTGGGCGATGTGAGGTTGGTGGCGGGTGAGTCGCGCGGTGTCGCTGGCTGGGGGCGAGGCCTCCCGGACCCCGTGCGTCCGCGCTCTTGTGCGCGCCGGCGTGGATGAGCAGACCGGGAAGGTTCTGTCCCAGGCGGTGTTGGCCGAGCGTGTCGGGTGGTGCGCCGATCTGGTGGCGGGCATGGTCTGCGGGCTGTTGGCGCAGCGGTGGAACGCCGTCGATGTGCAGGTGTTGGCCTCCGGTGTGGACGTGGGGGGCCGACGGTTGCCGTCGAACGCGTGGATGGCGTTGCGGCGGCTGGGTTGGACCGTCACCGTCCCCGACGGGGTGAGGGTTAATGACCGGATCGTGCGGATGGCTCAAGAACAGGCCGGGCGTGCGCTGCGCTCGGTGACATGGCGTGCCGATCTGACCGCCGGAGTTTTGGCGACCTGGCCGGCCGATCCGGGCAAGCGCACCGGGCAGGAGTGGGAGCAGGTTCGGGAGGCGATCCCTGGCGGGAAGTGTCTGCCGTCAAGCGTGATCAACGGCCGTACCCGGCAGGCCGCCACGTTCCTCAACGCCAACGGTCGCCTCCCGATGGACGTGTTCGAACTGGAAGGCCCGCCGCGGGTTGCGCGGATGTTGTTGCTGGCCGCGTGTGACCGGCAGCAGGCCACGATCGAACGCAGCGACACCGACCCGGGCAGGGTGCTGCTGCGGTTGCAGTTGCCCGTCCGGCCGGACCCG
>NZ_JBSGJR010000234.1:0-9693 GCF_053605645.1 Micromonospora sp. NPDC003776 | reverse complement strand
TGGCAGGACGTGGAGCCGACCATAAGACCCGCCCCGGCGGGCCGGTGGCCATGAAACGTCAACCCGGCCCCGCCCACGCGGACAAGACCGGGACCGTCCCACCGCAAGGCGGGACATGCCGATCAGTCGCTAGAACGCACTGACAGGTAACGGCGCAGACGTGTCGCGGCGCACATGGTGAGCGCTCGATGCGCGGGTACCTCGCTGGGCCGGTAGTAACCTACCGGCGGACCCGGACAGGGGCGGAAACGGTGAGGTGGGGGATGTCGGTGAGGCGGCACGCGACGCGGGTGGCCACGGTCGGCGCGATGCTCGGCGGCCTGCTGGCCGTCACGGCGTCCCCGGCGTTGGCCGACGGCGACCGGGTGGAGGTGCGCTCGGCGAGCAGTTTCACGGTCGGCGGATCTCCGGGCACCGTGGCGGTCGAGGTGCGCAAGCGCACCGACGGCTGCGTCATGCTGCGCACGGCGCTGGCGCTGCGGCTGGACGGCGTCCGGCCCGAGCAGGTCCAGGTGCAGGTGAACAGCGACGGCCGCTGGTGGCCGGTGCCGGTCTCCGGAGGTTCCGGCGCGGTCACGACGGCCCGTACCGCGCCGGCGGAGCCGACGCTGTGCAAGGGCAAGGGCAGGACCGTCCGGTACCGGGTCGCCTTCCTGGCCGGCGCGCCGGGTGGCCGGCTGACCGTGGTGGGCGAGGCGACCACCGCTGTCGGTCGGCTGATCGGCCGGGGCGGCGCCGCGGCCCGGGTGGTGGGCGGGGCGCCCGCCTCCTCGCCGACGCCGACCCGCAAGGCCACCCCCACCCCGACACCCAGCGCCGAGGCGACCACCCCGGCCGCCGACGGCACTGGCTCGGCCCTGGCCGCGCTCGCCCCGACCGCCGGAGCCCCTTCCGCCGCGGCCGACAGTTCCTCCGGAGGTTCCCCCATCATGTGGTTCGGCATCCTGCTGGTGCTCGTCGGCGCCGCCCTGATCGCGCTGCTGGTCCGGCGCAGCCGCGCGGAGAAGGCCGACGAGCAGGGCGGACACCCGCCGGTTCCGCTGCCGCGCGCCACCGGCGGCACCACGTACCGGGCCGGCGCGCCGGTGGGCCAGGTGTACGGGCAGCAGCCGGCCACCCCGACCGTCTACGGCGGGTCTGCGACGCCCCGTCCCACCGGCAACGTGTATGGCGCTCCCGCTGCCGGGGGCCAGCCGGGTGGCGAGCCGCCGGCCGCGGGCCCGGACGCCACGAGCGTGCTGCCCCGTCCGCCCCGCTGAGCCGGCGTCCGGCCGCCGGTCGAGCGTTACCGTGACGGTGTGTGGCGACGACCCGACCCGGGTGGCCGCCGCGCCGGCCGCGGTGCCGTCGGTGCGGAGACGTGACCCGGTGCCGGCGCCGGTTCGCCGATAAGATCGCCTGCGCCGGGTGGCACCGCCGACCGGTGAGACCGCATACGTGGAAGGAGCCGCGCCGTGGCCCTGGACCCGCAGTTGCTCGAGATCCTCGCCTGCCCGGACACACACCACGCCCCGCTGGACTATGACGCCGCGGCGCAGACCCTGACCTGCACCGAGTGCGGTCGGATCTTCGAGGTGCGTGACGACGTCCCGGTGCTGCTGCTGGACGAGGCGCGCGGCGGTCCCGCAGCGGACGACGCGCGCGGCGGCTCCGCGACGCAGCCGTGATGGAGGGTACGGCCGGGGTCAGCGGGCACCGGCACGCCGACGAGTCGCTGCTGGACAGCCCGGAGTTGCTGGCCGAGCAGGATCCGGGCGGCATGCTCCGGTTCACCGCCTCGGCCGGGGCGCAGGTGCGCGAGTCGGCGGCGCTGGCCGCCGAGGCGAAACTGAGCGTCCTGGCCGACGAGGGCCGCCCGCGTGCGGTGGTCATCGCCGGCATCGGCACCGCCGGGCGTACGGGTGACGTGCTGGCCACGGTGGCCGGGCCGCGCTGCCCGGTGCCGGTGATCCCGCACCGCAGCGCGGGGGTGCCGGGCTGGGTGGGCGCGGCGGACGTGGTGATCGCGGTGAGCGCCTCCGGCCGCAGTCCCGAGGCGTTGGGTGCCGCGGAGGCCGCGCACCGGCGGGGGGCCCGCCTGGTCGCGGTCGGCGCGCCGGACTCCCAGCTGCAGTCGGTGGCCGAGCGGGCCCGGGCGCCGTTCATCCCGGTGCCCCGCCGGGCCCCGGCCCGGGCCAGCCTCTGGGCGCTCACCGTGCCGGTGCTGTTGGCCGCCCGTACGCTCGGGCTGGTGAAGGTCAACGAGGCGGACCTGGCCGAGACGGCGGCCCGGCTGGACGCGGACGCCGACCGGTGCCGCCCCACCGCCGAGTCCTTCGTCAACCCGGCGAAGTCCCTCGCCCTGGGCCTGGCCGGGTCGATCCCGATCGTCTGGGGCTCGTCACCGCTGGCCACCGTGGCCGCCCGCCGGTTCGGTGACACGCTCTCGGCCAACGCCCGCTACCCGGTGGTCACCGGGGCGCTGGGTGAGGCGGGCCGGGGCCGGGTGGGCCTGCTCGACGGCGTGTTCGGTGGCCTGGCCGAGGGGGAGCGGGACATCTTCGCCGACCCCGACGAGAGCGGCGGCGACGGCACCCGGCTGCGGCTGGTGCTGCTGCGCGACGGCGGCCTCAACGCGGAGGACGACACCGACGAGCCGCTCGCGGTGGAGGAGCGCCGGGCCGACGCCGTGCAGACCCTCGCCGAGCGGCGCGGGGTGCGCTGCGACGTGGTGACCGCCGAGGGCGGTTCCGCGTTGGAGCGGCTCGCCTCGCTGATGGCGGTCCCCGATTTCGCCTCGATCTACCTCGCCCTGGCACACGGGCTGGACCCGATGGCCGTGCCGGCCATCACGGAGATGAAGGAGCTGGCCAACCAGTGAGCACGTGGGGCACGGGGCGGGGAGCGGAAGCGTGAGCGCCAACGGTGGAACGAAGGCGATCGTCGCCGCCCTGGCGGCCAACGTCGGCATCGCCGTCACCAAGTTCGTCGCGTTCCTGCTGACCGGCTCGTCGTCGATGCTGGCCGAGTCGATCCACTCGGTCGCCGACTCCGGCAACCAGGGCCTGCTGCTGCTCGGCGGCCGCCGGGCCAAGCGGGAGGCCACCCCGGAGCACCCCTTCGGGTACGGCCGGGAGCGCTACATCTACGCGTTCATCGTGGCGATCGTGCTGTTCAGCCTCGGCGGCCTGTTCGCGCTCTACGAGGCGTACCACAAGGCGCAGCACCCGGAGCCGATCACCAGCTGGCAGTGGGTGCCGGTGACCGTCCTGGTGATCGCGATCGGGATGGAGGGCTTCTCGTTCCGGACCGCGATCAAGGAGTCCAACCTGATCCGGGGCAGCCAGTCCTGGATCCGCTTCATCCGCCGGGCCAAGGCGCCCGAGCTGCCGGTGGTGCTGCTGGAGGACTTCGGCGCGCTGATCGGTCTGGTCTTCGCGCTGGTCGGCGTGGGGATGACGCTGATCACCGGCAACGGCCTCTGGGACGCGGCCGGCACGGCGATGATCGGCGTGCTGCTGGTGGTCATCGCGCTGACCCTGGCGGTCGAGACCAAGAGCCTGCTGCTCGGCGAGGGCGCGGACCCGAAGGAGCTGGCCGCGATCCAGCGGGCCGTCACGGACGGCCCCGAGGTGGAGCGGATCATCCACATGAAGACGCTCTACCTGGGCCCGGAGGAGATGCTGGTGGCCGCGAAGATCGCGGTGCCGGCCTGCGACACCGCCGAGGACGTCGCCCGGGACATCAACGCGGTCGAGGCGCGGATCCGCGCGGCGGTGCCGATCGCCCGGGTCATCTACCTGGAGCCGGACATCTACAGCGCGGCGGCGGACCGGGCGGGCACCGGGCAGGCGGCGCACACCGCGGTGCCGCAGCCGGAGGCCACCGGTACGCCGCCGGGGGCCGCGGGCGACGAGGTGGCCGGCCGGCCCGGGAGCTGAGCGTGGAACTGCTGCAGGGCCAGATCCGGGACTACGCCTGGGGCTCCCGGACCGCGATCGCCCAGTTGCAGGGGCGCCCGGTGCCGAGCGACGGGCCGGAGGCCGAGCTGTGGCTGGGCGCCCACCCGGGCGCCCCGGCCACGGTGGACCGGGACGGCGCCCCGGTGAGCCTCACCGACCTGCTGCTCGCCGAGCCGGCGCACTGGCTGGGGGAGCGGCTGGTCGGCCGGTTCGGCACCCGGCTGCCGTTCCTGCTCAAGGTGCTGGCCGCGGACGCGCCGCTGAGCCTGCAGGCGCACCCGGACGCCGACCAGGCCCGGGCGGGGCACGCGGCCGACCCGGGCCGGGTCAACTACGTGGACCCGTATCACAAGCCGGAGCTGCTGGTCGCGTTGAGCGAGTTCGAGGCGCTCTGCGGGTTCCGCGACCCGGTGGAGTCGGCGGCGGCGATCGCTGCGTTCGGCGTACCGGCGCTGGAGCCGGTGGTCGCGGCGCTGCGGACCGGGCCGGCGGGGCTGCGGGAGGCCGTGCGACTGCTGCTGAGCTGGCCCGAGGCGGAGCGGGCCGGGCTGGTGGCGGGGGTGTTGTCGGCAGAGGCCGCCGGGCCGGACGCGGTGCTGGCGCGGGCCCTGGCGGTCGACTATCCGGCCGACCCGGGGGTGCTGGTGGCGCTGCTGCTGCACCACGTGTGGCTGGCGCCCGGCGAGGCGATCTGGATGCCGGCCGGCAACCTGCACGCCTACCTGCGTGGCACCGGGGTGGAGATCATGGCGGCCAGCGACAACGTGCTGCGCGGCGGTCTGACGCCCAAGCGGGTCGACGTGGACGAGCTGCTGCGGGTGCTGCGCTTTGAGGTGCTCGATGAACCGGTGGTGGCCCCGGTCCCGGTGGCGCCGGGCGTGGTGACCTGGCCGGTGCCGGTGGAGGACTTCGCGTTGCACCGGGTGGAGGTGGCGGCGGGCGGCGCGGGGGTGCGGCTGGCGCTGCCGGGCCCGCGGGTGGTGCTCTGCCGGGCCGGCAAGTTGACCGTCGACGACGGGGTGGGCACGGTCACGCTGGGGCCGGGGCAGGCGGCGGTGGGCACCGCGGCCGGGGGGCCGCTGGTGATCGGCGGCGAGGGCGAGGCGTACGTCGCCACCTGCGGGCTGGGCTGACCACGCCCGGCTCGGCCCGGCGCCACAATTCCGACTTTTACGAAATGGCTTGACGCTGCCCGGACCCGGTGTGACTCTATGGGTGCGCAGCGTTGTCGCGACGAAGGTCCGGTGACGCGCGGGGAACCAAACCGGGGGGATGCACGGGGCGGCCGGGCCGTGGGCGGAAAGTCCGTTCACCACCGACCGCCCCGTGCGCTGTCCGCTGTCCGCCGTCCGCCGACCGGGCATGGCCCGACCGGGTCGCGCGCGTAAGGTGGAAGGCTGCGCACCACATCGTTCGACAGGAGCTTCCATGACCAGCACCCTCCCGGCGGCCCCCAGCGGCGCGTCGTCCGAGGCCCGGCCGAGCACCCTCGCCGAGGGCGACTACAAGGTGGCGGATCTGTCGCTCGCCGCGTTCGGGCGCAAGGAGATCCGGCTCGCCGAGCACGAGATGCCCGGCCTGATGGCGATCCGGCGTGAGTTCGCCGAGGCCCAGCCGCTGGCCGGTGCCCGCATCACCGGCTCGCTGCACATGACCATCCAGACCGCCGTCCTGATCGAGACCCTGGTCGCGCTCGGCGCGCAGGTCCGCTGGGCGTCCTGCAACATCTTCTCCACCCAGGACCACGCCGCCGCCGCGATCGTGGTCGGCCCGGAGGGCACCCCCGAGGCCCCGGCCGGCGTCCCGGTCTACGCCTGGAAGGGCGAGAGCCTGGAGGAGTACTGGTGGTGCACCGAGCAGGTGCTCAACTGGCCGGACGGGCAGGGCCCGAACATGATCCTGGACGACGGCGGCGACGCCACCCTGCTCGTCCACAAGGGTGTCGAGTTCGAGAAGGCCGGGGTCGTCCCGCCGGTCGAGTCCGCCGACTCCGAGGAGTACGCGGTAATCCTCAAGCTCCTGCACCGCTCGCTCGCCGAGGACGGCCAGCGCTGGACCCGGATCGCCGCCGGCATCAAGGGCGTGACCGAGGAGACCACCACCGGCGTGCACCGGCTCTACGAGATGCACCGCGCCGGCACCCTGCTCTTCCCGGCCATCAACGTCAACGACTCGGTGACCAAGAGCAAGTTCGACAACAAGTACGGCTGCCGCCACTCGCTTATCGACGGCATCAACCGGGCCACCGACGTGCTGATCGGCGGCAAGATGGCGGTCGTGCTCGGCTACGGCGACGTGGGCAAGGGCTGCGCCGAGTCGCTGCGCGGCCAGGGCGCGCGGGTCGTGGTGACCGAGGTCGACCCGATCTGTGCCCTCCAGGCGGCGATGGACGGCTACCAGGTCGCCACCCTGGACGACGTGGTCGAGCAGGCGGACATCTTCATCACCGCCACCGGCTGCTTCAACGTCATCACCAACGAGCACATGGCCCGGATGAAGCACCAGGCCATCGTCGGCAACATCGGCCACTTCGACAACGAGATCGACATGGCCGGCCTGGCGAAGCGCTCGGACGTCAGCCGGGAGAACATCAAGCCGCAGGTCGACGTGTGGCGCTTCGAGGACGGCCACGCCATCATCGTGCTCTCCGAGGGCCGCCTGCTGAACCTGGGCAACGCCACCGGCCACCCGAGCTTCGTGATGTCGAACTCGTTCGCCAACCAGACCATCGCGCAGATCGAGCTCTTCACCAAGACCGACGAGTACCCGGTCGGCGTCTACGTGCTCCCCAAGCACCTGGACGAGAAGGTCGCCCGGCTGCACCTGGACGCGCTCGGCGCCAAGCTCACCACCCTGAGCAAGGAGCAGGCCGCGTACCTCGGCGTGTCCCAGGAGGGCCCGTTCAAGCCGGAGCACTACCGGTACTGAGCGCACCCGGGAGGGACCGGGGTCGGCCGCCGCGCGGCCGTCCCGGTCCCTTTCGCGTACGCGGGCACCCACCCGCCCGGCGCGGCGCCGGCTCCCGACGGGCAGGTGGGGCCGGATGGCCCTGGTGACCGTCGCCCCCGGGGCGGAAAGCTGGGGTGACCGGCGGGTGTGGGATCCCCGCCCACCAGGGTGACGTTGTCGTGAACGACTTGACGGCGGGCCCCGGTCAGGAGGAAGGTATGGCTGCCCTAAGTTAACTGAGGCGTGCCTAACCAACGACGGAGTACCTGATGTTCGCCACGTACCTGATCGGCCTGCGCGAGGGCCTGGAGGCGACCCTGGTGGTCAGCATCCTGGTCGCGTTCCTGGTCAAGTCCGACCGACGCAACCGGCTGCCGCACGTGTGGCTCGGCGTGGCCACCGCCGTCGCCCTGTCGGTCTTCTTCGGCTGGCTGATCGAGTACACCTCGACCTCGCTGCTGCAGACCTCCGAGTCGCGCGAGCTCTTCGACGCGATCACCTCCGTGGCCGCCGTCGTCTTCGTCACCTGGATGATCTTCTGGATGCGCAAGGCCGCCCGCAGCATCGCCGGTGAGCTGCGGGGCAAGCTTTCCGACGCTCTGGCCGTCGGCGCGTTCGCGGTGGCCGGCATGGCCTTCCTCGCGGTCATCCGGGAGGGCCTCGAGACCGCGCTGATCTTCTACTCGGCCGCACAGAGCAGCGCCGGTGGCGCCGGCCGCAACGCCATGCTCGCCCTGGTCGGCGGCATCCTCACCGCCGTGGTGCTCGGCTTCCTGCTCTACCGCAGCGCGCTGAAGCTCAACCTGAGCAAGTTCTTCACCTGGACCGGCGCGCTGCTGATCCTGGTCGCCGCCGGCATCTTCAAGTACGGCGTGCACGACTTCCAGGAGGCCGGCGTGCTGCCCGGCCTGAACCGGCACGCCTTCGACATCTCCTCGGCGCTCGACCCGAGCACCTGGTACGCGGCGCTGCTCAGCGGCATGTTCAACATCACCGCCACGCCGAGCGTGCTCGAGGTGATCGCCTGGGTGGCGTACGCGGTGCCGGTCCTGGTGCTCTTCCTGCGCAAGCCGGCCGCGCCCGCCAAGCCCGCCGCCCCGGCCAAGCCGGCCGCTGAGGCCGCGCCGACCGCCACCGCCACGCCGGCCGCCGAGGGCGCCGCCCCGGCCGGTCCGGTGGCGACCGACACCTCCACCACGCCCCAGCGCGCCTGACGACCGTTTCCCGAGGAGATACCGCACCGATGCGTACCACTCGATTCTTCGTGCCCGCTGCCGCCGGGATGCTCGCCGTGGCCGGCCTGGCCGGGTGCGGGGGCGGCGACGAGAAGTCGGACACGACGGCCGGCGGCCCCATCGTGGTCAAGGCCACCGACAGCGCCTGCGAGGTGGGCAGCACCGAGATCCAGGCTGGCCAGGTCACGTTCGAGGTGACCAACTCCGGCTCCAAGGTCAACGAGTTCTACATCTACGCAGCAGGCGACCGGGTGATGGGCGAGGTGGAGAACATCGCCCCCGGCCTGAGCCGCCAGCTGCACGTCGAGCTGCCCGCCGGCACTTACGAGACGGCCTGCAAGCCGGGCATGAGCGGCCGGGGCATCCGCGGCGCGCTGAAGGTCAGCGGCACCGCCGCGAGCGTGGCGCCGGACGCCGCGCTGACCGAGGCCACCGCCAGCTACCAGCGGTACGTGCAGAGCCAGACCGCCGCGCTGCTGACCAAGACCGAGGAGTTCGTGGCCGCGGTCAAGGCCAACGACGTGGCCAAGACCAAGGCCCTCTACCCGGTGACCCGCACCTACTGGGAGCGGATCGAGCCGGTCGCGGCGAGCTTCGGCGACCTCGACCCGAAGATCGACGGCCGCGAGGAGGTCGTCGAGGAGGGCATGGAGTTCACCGGCTTCCACCGGATCGAGAAGGACCTCTGGACCACCGGTGACGTCAGCAAGGACGGCGCGATCGCCGACCAGCTGCTCACCGATGTGAAGGCGATCGTCGCCAAGGCGAACGCCGAGAAGCTCACTCCGCTCCAGCTCGCCAACGGCGCGAAGGCCCTCCTCGACGAGGTGGCCAGCGGCAAGATCACCGGCGAGGAGGAGCGCTACTCGCACACCGATCTCTGGGACTTCAACGCCAATCTCGAGGGCTCGAAGGCGGCCATCGGGGCGCTCCGCCCGGCCTTGGAGCAGCGCTCGCCCGAGCTGGTCAAGCAGCTCGACGCGGAGTTCGCCGACGTCGAGGCCACTCTCGGCAAGCACCGTGCCGGCGACGGCTGGAAGCTGCACACCCAGCTCAGCAAGGCCGAGCTGAAGGAGCTGTCGGACAGCATCAACGCGCTCGCCGAGCCGATCAGCAAGGTCGCCGCGGTCGTCACCCGATGAGCAGCCCAGCCGCGGGTGACGCGACGAGCGAGCCGAGCACCGAAGCCACCGCCGGGACCGGCATGTCCCGCCGGCGGGCGATCACCCTCGCCGGGGTCGGCGTCGCCGGCGTGGCCGGGGTGGCCGCCGGTGCCACCGCGCTGGTGCGGGGCGGCGACCACGTCACGGCGAACGACGTGGCCGCCGGGGCGGTGCCCTTCCACGGCGAGCACCAGGCCGGCATCACCACCCCGGCCCAGGACCGGCTGCACTTCGTCGCCTTCGACGTGATCACCACGGACCGGGCGAAGCTGGTCACGCTCCTGCAGGACTGGACCGCCGCCGCGGCCCGGATGACCGCCGGGAAGGACGCGGGCCTGATCGGCGCCGCGACGCCGTCGAGAAGGGCATCGACGTCCCCGGCTACACCACCATCATCGTCAGCGT
>NZ_JBSGJR010000233.1:0-9697 GCF_053605645.1 Micromonospora sp. NPDC003776 | reverse complement strand
GTGGTGCGGCACGGTCACTCGCGCAGCAGGTCGGCGTGGGCTGCCCGGAGCCGGGCGATGGCCGGGTCGCCCGCCGGGGCCCGCCGGTCGAGCTCGGCCCAGACCGCGGCGAGCGCGTCGGTGAGCGCGCGCCGCTCGGCCTCGTGCCGCCGGCTGCTCTGCCGGTGCAGCTCCTCCAGCCGGCGCGCCCAGCCGGCGCTGATCGCGGCGACCCGATCGGTGTCGGCCCGGGCCTGGGCCGCGGTGCGGGCGGCGGCCGCGGGCACGATCGCGGCGATCGGCCGGGGGTCGCCGTCGCGGGTGACGACGGTGACGGTGTCGGTCAACTCGGCGAGGGTGACGAGCTGGGTGAGCCGGGTGCGGACCTCGCGCAGCGGCAGAAAGCGCGGCTGGGGGGACCGGTCGGCCAGGGCGGGGGCAGCCATGGACCGATGTTGACGTCCGGGTACGACAAAACTCCGCCACGTGCCCGCCCCCGGGCCGCGCGGACCCCTATCCTTCCGGCTTCCACTCCGGGGCGAGCACCGACCAGACCTCCATGTCGGCCCGGCCCGTCGGGGTCGGGACGGCGTCGCGGAGGACCCCGTCGCGGCGCATGCCGAGCCGCCGCGCCACGGCGACGCTGCGCTCGTTGCCGGCCTTGGTCACCCACTCCACCCGATGGATACCGCGGTCCCGGATCGCCCAGTCGATGATCACGCGGGCCGCGCGGGTGACCAGGCCCTGCCCCTCGGCCGCCGGCTCCAGCCAGCAGCCGGCCTCACCGACGCCGGTGGTGGTGTTGAGGGAGACGAAGAGCACCCCGCCGACCAGGGTGCCGCGCTGCCAGATGCCCCAGATGCCGCCGTCGTCGCGCGCCCACCGGTCGGCGTAGTTCTGCAGCACCTTGCGGGCGGACTCGGCGTCGGTGGCCACGAAGGAGGCACCCACCCAGGGGGAGATGTGCTCCCGGCACCGGTCGAGGTTGGCCAGGAACTGGTCGGCGTGCCACGGCTCCAGCGGGCGCAGCTCGGCGTCGTCGGTCAGGGCGAGAGCGAACATCCCAGCAATCTAGTGCCCGGTCGAAGCAGGCGGCGCGCCGCCGGCCGGTCAGATGATGAAGTGCGTCCAGTAGGTCAGCCAGAGCGCGAACAGGCCGCCCTGCAGCACCGCCAGCGCGACGGCCAGCCACCGGTCCACCCCGCCGCGCCGGGCCCAGCGGGCCAGCACCAGGGCAACCGGAAACGCGGCCAGCAGGTAGCGCAGCAGGCTCTTGTACACGGGCGGCCCCATCGAGAGCGGCACCAGCACCACGACGAGCGTGTAGACCAGGTACGGCCACTCGGCCCGCCGACGCAGCCCGACCACGGCCACGACCACCACGGCCACCGCCAGCCAGACCCGGAGCGCGTCGGCGGAGTTGCCGTCGGTCAGCGCGTGCCAGGCCACCCACAGGGGGTCCTGCACCCTGATCCCCCAGCCCTTCTCCTGGGCGTGCTGGTAGGCGAACCAGTCGCCGCTCTGCCACCGGCAGAACGCCATGAAGGTCAGCCAGCCGGCGGGGACGAGCAGCAGCGGCCAGCCCAGGCGCAGGTACCGCAGCAGGCTGCGGCCGTTCAGGCGCCACCCGTGCTGGCTCAGCAGCACCAGCGCGAGCGGGATCACCACCGCGAAGCCGACCGAGCGGCTCAGCGCCAGGAAGTAGCCGACGATCCCCACCACCAGCCAGCGGCGCTGCTCGGCGTACCAGAAGGCGGCCAGGGCGAGGCAGACGAAGAGCGACTCGGTAAGGGCCGCCTGGAACAGGAAGGCGGTCGGCAACAGCAGCAGGTAGCGGGTGAACCGGCGGCCGGCCCCCGGGTCGTCCCCGTCCGCGCCCAGCAGCCGCCCGCCCAGCCGGTACGCGTAGTAGAGCTGGACCACCAGCGCGATGTTGCTGATCAGCAGCAGCGCCCAGGCGGTGTGCCCACCGAGCAGCGGCGCGAGCGGCCGGGCCAGGAACGGGTAGAGCAGCGGGAAGCCGAAGTCCCGCCACGGCTGGTCCAGCGGCAGCCGGGCCAGGTGGTCGTAGAGGAACGAGTCCCAGGCGAACCAGAGCGAGATCCAACGGTGCGACGAGATGGCCTCCTGCTGGCTGCGCATCATCGTCTCGTCGGCCGGCGGCCCGCCGGAGGTCAGGTCCCAGCCGGCCAGCACCAGCACGCCGACCAGGGTGAGCACGGCCTTCGAGCCGACGAAGACGGCGAGCACGAAGCCCCACGGGCTGGGGATCCGCCCCGCCAGGCCGGAGCCGGCCGCGGCCAGCCGCGCCGTCCACCGGGTCCCCGCGTCGCCCGCCGGGGCAGCCGTGTGCTCGTCCCCCATCCCACCCCCACCGATCACCCTGCGAACCACCGGCCCGCATTCCCGGTTCGTCCCGGTTCACACCTGCCGGCCCGGCTGGGCCGGTTCATCCCTTCGGGTCGGCGCCCGGCAGGTGAGTCGGGCCGTGGGACGGGTAAGGGCGCTCCCGCAATCGGCACGCTGGCGGCGGGGGGCACGGACGGCATGAACGGCGACAACGGCACGGTGGTCATCGGGGCGGGACCGGCAGGCCTCACGGCGGCGTACGAGTTGCTGCGGCACGGCGAACCGGTCCGGGTGTACGAGGCGGACGACGTCGTCGGCGGGATCAGCCGGACCGTGCAGCGGGACGGCTGGCGGTTCGACATCGGCGGCCACCGGTTCTTCACCAAGGTCTCCCGGGTGGAAAACTTCTGGCACGAGATCCTGCCGGACGAGGACTTCCTGCTCCGACCGCGGATGAGCCGGATCTACTACCGGGGCGCCCTGTACGACTACCCGCTCAACGCCGGCAACGCCCTGCGCAACCTCGGCCTGCTGGAGGCGCTGCGCTGCGTCGGCTCGTACGGCCGGGCCCGGCTGCGCCCGCCCCGGGACCAGTCCCACTTCGAGGGCTGGGTGTCCGCCCGGTTCGGCTGGCGGCTCTACTCGATCTTCTTCAAGACCTACACGGAGAAGGTCTGGGGGATGCCGGCCGACCAGCTGCAGGCGGACTGGGCGGCCCAGCGGATCAAGAACCTCTCGCTCTCCACCGCGGTCCTCAACGCCCTGCTGCCCAGCCGCAAGCGCAAGGACGTGACCAGCCTGATCGAGGAGTTCCAGTACCCCAAGCACGGCCCCGGGATGATGTGGGAGCGCTGCACCGAGGAGGTCGAGAAGCGCGGCGGGACGGTCCGGCTGAACAGCTGGGTGACCGCGGTGCACCGCGATCCCACGGCCCGCCGCGCGACCGGCGTGACCGTGCGCGACGGCTCCGGGGAACGGACCGAGCAGGCCGACCACGTGATCTCCTCGATGCCGATCTCCGCGCTGGTGCGGGCCATGCGACCGCCGGCACCGCCGGAGGTCCGGGCCGCCGCCGACGATCTGCGCTACCGGGACTTCCTGACCGTGGCGCTGGTCGTGCCGGAGGAGTTCTCCTTCCCGGACAACTGGATCTACGTGCACGACCCGGCCGCGAAGGTGGGCCGGATCCAGAACTTCGGCTCCTGGTCGCCGTACCTGGTCAAGGACGGGCGGACCTGCCTGGGGCTGGAGTACTTCGTCTTCGAGGACGACGAGATGTGGCGTACCCCGGACGAGGAGCTGATCGCCTTCGCCACCGCCGAGTTGGAGCGGCTCGGGCTGGTCCGCCCCGGCTGCGTGGAGACCGGGTACGTGGTCCGCATGCCGAAGGCCTACCCCGTGTACGACGAGCGGTACCAGCACAACATCGACGTGATCCGGGACTGGCTGGGCCGGGAGGTACCGAACGTGCACCCGGTCGGCCGCAACGGCATGCACCGCTACAACAACGCGGACCACTCGATGCTCACGGCCATGCTGGCGGCCGAGAACATCGCCCACGGCGCCGACCACGACGTCTGGACGGTCAACGTCGAGCAGGACTACCACGAGAGCAAGCGCTCGTCCCAGCACGGCACCGGGCGGGACGCGCCGATCATGCCGGCCCGCCGGTAAGGGTCGCCGCGTGAGGGTGGTCATAACCGCTGGACGAGCCGGGCGGGGCTGCTGCTAGCCTTCTCGGCAGGTCATGAGCGCCAGCGTCAAGCCCCGGCTCGCTGGCCGGCAACCCTCCTCCGCGGTGGGGTGCCCCGGGTGAGGACCAGGCACCGGCAGCCGCCGGTGCAAGCGTGGCCTGGTACCCAGGTCAGCAACGACCAGGGGGAAAACCATGTCTGCTCACTTCCGCACCCCGCCCGTCGACGGCGTCGCCTACCCGGCCCGCTTCGCGCTGGTCAAGCGCCGGCACGTCGACCTGATGCGGGTGTGCAGCGACGCCTGTCGTCGCGCCGGCGCCCGCTGAGCGCCACCCCCCTCCTTCCTTAGTTCCACCGCCACGGCCCCGTCCCGGTTGACGGCGCCGTCGTCGGCGCGCGCCCGCGCCGCAGTCCCCTCTGGAGAAACCTGTGCGCATCCGTTCCACGCTGTCCCGCGTCGCCGCGCTCGGCGCCGCCGCCGTGCTGGCCGCCACCGCCCTCACCGCCTGCGGCGACAACGGCTCCACCGACGAGGCCGCCAACCCGTACGGGCTGCTCCAGCCCGGCGTGCTCCGGGCCGGCACGCTCACCGACGCGCCGCCGAACGTCTACCTGAAGGACGGCAAGTTCACCGGCTTCGACAACGACCTGCTCACCGCGGTCGCGGCCAAGGCCGGCCTGAAGGTGGAGTTCGTCGGCACCGACTTCTCGGCGCTGCTGTCCCAGGTCAACAACCACAAGTTCGACGTGGGCAGCTCCTCCATCACGATCACCGAGGCGCGGAAGAAGACCGTCGACTTCGGCAACGGCTACGACTTCGGCTACTTCGGGCTCGACGTGCCGGCCGGCTCGCCGATCACCGGCTTCGACCAGCTCGCCGGCAAGCGGGTGGTGGTCGTGCAGGGCACCGTGCAGGACGACTACGCCACGAAGCAGAACCTGAACCCGGTGCGGGTGCCGGACTACAACGGCGCGATCAACCAGCTCAAGGCCGGCACCGCCGACGCCTGGATCGCCCCCGCCGAGATCGGCGACACCTCCGCCGCCGACAGCAACGGCAAGATCAAGGTGGCGGCCAAGCAGCTCAGCCCGGCCCCGACGGCGTACGCCGTGGCGAAGGGGAACGACAAGCTGCGCGAGGCACTGAACAAGGGCCTCGACGAGGTGATCGCCGACGGCACCTGGAGCAGGCTCCAGACGCAGTACTACCCGGGCCGGCCGATCCCGGCCGACTTCAAGCCGGGCAGCGGCACGGTCGCGGTGCCGTCGGCCTCGGCGGCCTCCTGACCCACGGCGACAGAGACGAGCAGGGCGGACGGAGCCATGGATCCACTGAGCACCCTCTGGGAGACCTTCTTCGACTGGCACGCCATGCGCGAGGCGCTGCCCGAGATGCTCACCGTCGGGCTGCCCAACACCCTGATCCTGGCGGTCTCCGCCGCCCTGCTCGGCTCGGCGCTGGGCATGCTGCTGGCGATCGCCGGCATCTCGCGTACCCGATGGCTGCGCTGGCCGGCCCGGGTCTACACCGACGTGTTCCGCGGCCTGCCGGCGGCGGCGACCATCCTGCTCATCGGCGTCGGGCTGGCGCCGCTGGGCATGCAGGTCTGGGGCCCCAACCCCTACCCGCTCGGGGTGCTGGCGCTGTCGCTGATCGCCGCCGCCTACATCGGGGAGATCTTCCGCTCCGGCATCCAGAGCGTCGAGGCCGCCCAGCTGGAGGGGGCCCGCGCGCTCGGCTTCTCCTGGGGCGAGGCGATGCGTCTGGTGATCGTCCCGCAGGGGGTACGCCGGGTACTGCCGGCCTGGGTGAACCAGCTGATCGCCCTGATCAAGGACTCCAGCCTGGTCTACTTCCTCGGCCTGGTGGCCAGCCAGCGGGAGCTGTTCCGGATCGGCCAGGACTACGCGGCCACCACCGGCAACGAGTCCGCCCTGCTGCTGGCCGGCCTGTTCTACCTGGTGCTGACGGTGCCGCTGACCCACGCGGTCAACTGGATCGACCGCCGGCTGCGCCAGGGCCGGGCGGTCGCCGCCCCCGACCTCGACGCCGAGTTCGTGCCCGCGGCCGGAAAGGACCCGCGATGACCACCACCACCGCCACCGCCACCTCGGTCAGCCTCGCCGTCCGGGACGTGCATCTGGCCTTCGGCGCGCACCGCGTGCTGCGCGGCGCCGACCTGACGGTGGCCCGCGGCGGCACCGCCTGCGTGATCGGCCCGTCCGGCTCCGGCAAGTCCACCCTGCTGCGGACCATCAACCGGCTGATCGAGCCGGACCGCGGCGACGTGCTGCTGGACGGGCGCAGCGTGCTGGGCGACGACCCGGACGCGCTGCGCCAACGGATCGGCATGGTGTTCCAGCAGTTCAACCTCTTCCCGCACATGTCCGTGCTGCGCAACATCACCCTCGCCCTGCGCAGGTTGAAGAAGCTGCCCGAGGACGAGGCGGTGCGGATCGCCCGGGAGCAGCTCGACCTGGTCGGGCTGGCCGCCAAGGCCGACGCCCGGCCGGCGCAGCTCTCCGGCGGCCAGCAGCAGCGGGTGGCGATCGCCCGGGCGCTGGCCCTGCGCCCCCAGGTGATGCTCTTCGACGAGGCCACCTCTGCGCTCGACCCCGAGCTGGTCAAGGGCGTGCTCGGAGTGATGGCCGACCTGTCCGCCGCCGGGATGACCATGGTGGTGGTCACCCACGAGATGGGCTTCGCCCGCGAGGTCGCCGACACGGTGGCCTTCATGGACGGCGGCGTGGTCCTCGAAGCCGGCGAGCCGGCCGCCGTCTTCGAATCCCCACAGCATCCCCGGCTGCGCCGCTTTCTGTCCCAGGTGCTCTGACAGCCCGCGGGAGCCGTCCGGTTACGACGATCAACTCCGCGGGTAGGAGGCCCTACGGCCGGAACGGAGAGTCCGTGGGTGCGCCGGTCCGCTGGATAGGAGGACGGGCGCCCGTGGGCAGGTGGTGGAAGGCCGTCGTGGGCCGGCTGCGGCAGGCGTGGATTCCGGTGGTCGAGGGAACCGTGGCGGCGACGGTGGCCTGGCTGATCGCCGCCCGACTGATCGGGCACCCCGATCCGTTCTTCGCGCCGACCGCGGCACTCGTGGTGCTCGGGGAGTCCCGGGGACGGCAGGTGCGGCAGACCGTCGAACTGGTCCTCGGCGTCGCCGGCGGGGTGCTCATCGCCGACCTGGTGATCCACGCGCTCGGCCCGGGCACGCTGACGATGCTCCTCGTCCTGCTGGTCACCCTGGGCGTCACGGTGGCGGCCGGCGCGAGCAACACGCTGATCTTCCAGACCACGATCTCCGCGCTCTACCTGGTGGTGGTCGCCGCACCGAAGGGCGACTTCCGGCCGTTCCGGTTCGTCGACGCGTTGATCGGCGGGGCGGTCGCCCTCGTCGCGAGCCAGCTTGTGGTCGGCCGGGATCCGCTGGCCCCGCTGGTCGCCGCGGCCCGGCAGACGTACGCCGACCTCGCCGATGTGCTCGACCGGGTGAACGCCGCGCTCGACCGGTGCGACGCCGAGGCCGCCCAGGCGGCGCTGGACGAGGCGCGGGCGGTGGACGGCTGCGTGGAACGGCTGCGCTCCGCGGTCCAGGCCTCCGCCGAGTCGCTGCGGCTGCGGGTCCGCCGCCGGCGGCACCTCGGCCAGCTCGGGCAGGTCGAGGACACTGCGCGGCAGCTCGACTACGCGGTACGCAACATCCGGGTGCTGGCCCGCAACGCGGTCACCCTGGCCCGGCTGCACGCCACCAGCCCGCCGCGGCTGGCCGCCGCGATCGGCTGCCTCACCGAGGCGGTACGCGCCGCCGGCGCGGCCCTGGCCGAGGACCTGACCGGCCGCGACGCCGACCAGCACGCGAACCGGGCCGACGAAGCCGCGCTCGAGGCCGTGCGGCTCGCCGCCGAGCTGCTCGGGTCCCGGCCGCCGCTGCCGGTGGTCATGATCGTCGGGCAGATCCGGGCCACCGCGATCGACCTGCTGCGCGGGGTCGGCAAGGACGACCTGGCGGTGCTGAACCGGATCGACGAGACACTGGGCCTGCCGAGCCCGGCGTCCTGAACCGGCCGGGGCGTGTCGCCGAGGTGGCGGCATTTCGACGCTTCGGACCGCGCCGCCTCGCCGACCTGGCGTCGTGGAGCGCCCCTACACCCCGCAGCGGTCGGAGAGGGCGTAGCGGGTGAGGACGACGTCGTCGATCTGGCGCACCTCGATCACCCGGGCGCGGCGGCCCGGGTGCCAGGGGAAGCGGCCGTCCCGGACGAAGCGCGGCGCCCGGCAGTCCCCGACGAAGAACGGCGCCACCACCAGGTGCAACTCGTCGGCGAGACCGGCGGTGAGGAACTGGCAGTGCAGGGTGCCTCCGCCCTCCACCATGAGCCGGCGTACGCCCCGGTCGGCCAGATCGTCGACCACCGCCGCCGCGGTGACCGGCTCACCACCGTCGACCACGGTCGCCACGTCGCCCACCTGCTCGCGCGTCTTCTCCACCGCGCCGCTCGGGCAGTAGACCAGCTTCGCGCCGTCGCCGAAGGTGAAGAACCGGGCCGTCGGGTGGAGGTCGCCGCTGCCGGTGACGGTGACCTTCACCGGCGACGGGGGCAGGCCGCGCGCCACCCGGTCGGCACGCCGCCGCGCGGAGCGCACCAGCAGCCGCGGGTCGTCTCGCCGGACGGTGGCCGCGCCGACCAGGATCGCGTCGCAGGCCGCCCGCACCTCGTCGACCCGGTCGAGGTCGGAGTCGTTGGAGAGCAGCAGCCGCTCGGTGGACGCGTCGTCGATGTACCCGTCGATCGACATCGCGCAGCTGAGCAGCACGTACGGCCGGGTGCTCACGGCACGAACGGCAGGTCGAGGGCGTGGTCGGCGCGGGCCACCTTGGCCGCGAGGTAGCCCGCGTTGGTCGGGGACAGGTGCACGCCGGTGAGCACCCGGTCGACCACCGTCACGCCCAGCCGGGCGAGCTGGTCGGCCTTGTCCGGGTTGTTGCTGAGCAGGGCCACGCGGTTCACGCCCAGCGCGGCGAGCATCTGCGCGGCCACAGTGTAGTCGCGCTCGTCGGCGCCCCGGCCCAGCGCCAGGTTCGCCTCGTAGGTGTCCAGGCCCCCGTCCTGCAGCGCGTACGCGTCGAGCTTGGCGTACAGGCCGATGCCCCGGCCCTCCTGGCGCAGGTAGAGCAGGTAGCCCCCGGCCTCGGCGATCCGCTCGACCGCCTCGCGCAGCTGTGGCCCGCAGTCGCAGCGCTGGCTGCCGAAGACGTCCCCGGTGAGGCACTCGCTGTGCGGGCGCACCAGCGGCGGCGGCAGGTCGTCGTCCGGCAGGTCGCCGCCGGCCCGGTCACCGAGCCCGAAGGCGAGGTGCTCCCGGCCGTCGACCAGCCCGTGGAAGGAGTAGACCCGGGCGCTGGTGACGTATCCGTCGGGGAAGCGCAGCGGGACCATGACCTGGGTCCGGACCGTAGCGGTGGGCAGCCTGTCGTCCATCGTTCTCCTCCGTCCGGGGCTGCCGGACAGGCCGGCAACGCACACCTCGCACCCTCACCGTAGGCCGGATCACCGACAGTCGCCGGTCAGCCGGGAAGCCGGCCGGTGCCACACCAGCACCGCCGCGCCGGGCAGGCTGGCGGCCAGCACCAGCGCCCCGTACACGGTGGCGGCCGCGACTCCCTGGGCGGCGG
>NZ_JBSGJR010000232.1:0-9702 GCF_053605645.1 Micromonospora sp. NPDC003776 | reverse complement strand
GGAGCCGGCCCGGTACGCCCTCGCCGTGCTGCTGGCCGGCGGCACGGCGACCGCGGTGGGCATCGGCCACCCGTACTGGGCGATGGTGGCGGCGGTCGCCCCGCTCAGCGCCCAGGGCGTCACCGCCCAGCTCGTCCGGGCCACGCACCGGATCCTCGGTACGCTGCTCGGGCTGCTCACCAGCGCGGTGCTGCTCGCGCCGCACCTGCCGCCGTACGCCATCGTGCTCGTGGTGGCGGTGCTGCAGATCGTCACCGAGCTGCTGGTGGGGCGCAACTACGGCCTCGCGCTGCTCTTCATCACCCCGATGGCGCTGCTGATGGGGCAGCTCGCGGTGGCCCGGCCCGCCGGGCAGCTGCTCTTCGACCGGGGGGTGGAGACGCTGATCGGGGCCGCTATCGGTGGCCTGATCGTGCTCTGCGAACCCTGGCTCCGGTCGCGGATCAGCAGTTAGGGCGCGATCGGGAGCTGCCGCTTGTGCGCGGTGGCCCGGTAGCGGGCCTCCAGCGCCGCCGCCACCTCCGCGGGCACCGGCCGGCCCTCCAGGTAGTCGTCGATGTGCTCGTACGCCACGCCGAGCGCGTCCTCGTCCAGCTTGCCGGGGGCCAGGCTCTCCAGGTCCGCGGTGGGCGCCTTGCCGACCAGCTCGGCGGGGGCCCCGAGGGCGGCGGCGAGCGCCCGCACCCGCCGCTTGGTCAGCCCGGTCAGCGGGACCACGTCCGCCGCCCCGTCGCCGTGCTTGGTGAAGAAGCCGGTGACCGCCTCGGCCGCGTGGTCGGTGCCGACCACCAGCCCGTCCATCGCGCCGGCCACCGCGTACTGGGCGATCATGCGCTGCCGGGCCTTCACGTTGCCGTGCACGAAGTCCTGGTGGGCGGCGTCCCGGAAGGCCAGCCCGGCGGCGGTCAGCGCGGCCAGGGCGGCGTCGCTGGCCGGCTGGACGTCGACCGTGAGCACCCGGTCGGGCCGGATGAACGTCAGGGCGGCCTGGGCGTGGTGCTCGTCGGCCTGCACCCCGTACGGCAGCCGCATCGCGACGAAGGTGGCCGGGTGGCCCGCCTCGCGGGCCCGCTCCACGGCGAGCTGGCAGAGCCGCCCGGCGGTGGTGGAGTCCACGCCGCCGCTGATGCCGAGGACCAGCGTGGTCAGCCCGGTGTCGACCAGGCGGTCGGCGAGGAAGACGACCCGCCGTTCGATCTCCGCGGCGGCGTCGAAGGTCGCCGGCACCCGGAGTTCGTCGGCGATCTGCTGCTGGGTGGACAGCACGTCGGTCACGGGGGGGTCCTTTCGGGTCAGGCGGGGCCGAGCAGGTCCCAGGGGTTGCCGGCGAGGTCGCGGAAGACGGCGACCCGGCCGTACGGCTCGGTGCGCGGGGGCTTCACGAACTCGACCTTCGCCTCGACCATCCGCCGGTAGGTGGCGTCGAAGTCGTCGACCTGGAGGAAGAACCCGACCCGGCCGTGCGTCTGGTCGCCCACCGCGGCCTGCTGCCGTTCCCCGTCGGCGCGGGCCAGCAGCAGTCCGGTGCCGCCGCCCGGCGGCCGGACCACCACCCAGCGCTTCGGCCGGCCGTCGTTGGTCAGGGACGGCTTGTCCTCGACCAGCTCGAAGCCGAGCACCTCGGTGAAGAAGGCGATCGCCGGGTCGTACTCGGCGACGACGAGGGTGACGAGATCGATCCGCACCGGACGAGGGTACGCGGTCACGCCGGCAGCTCGTCGCGCCGCCGGCGCAGGTGGCCGGCCTGCGGCGCGCTCAGGTCCAGCGCCAGCGCCCGGTCGTACGCGGCGACCGCCTCGGCCGGTCTGTCGAGGCGGCGCAGCAGTTCGGCGCGGGTGGCGTGCCACCACGGGTAGCCGGCCAGCCCGTCGATCGCGTCGACCAGGGCGAGCCCGGCCGCGGGACCGTCCCGCTCGGTCACCGCCGCGGCCCGGTTCAGCCGGACCACGGGCGTGTCGTGCACGGTGAGCAGCACGTCGTACCAGGAGATGAGAGCGTCCCACGGGGTCCGGTCCCAGCTCGGGGCGAGCGCGTGGCAGGCGGCGATCGCGGCCTGCACCACGTACCGGTCGGGACGGTCCGGGGTGCGGCGCAGCGCCCGGCCGACCAGCTCGACCCCGGCGGTGACGGCGGTCCGGTCCCAGCGGGACCGGTCCTGCTCGGGCAGCAAAAGCAGCCGCCCGTCCCCGCCGGTGCGGGCCGCCCGCCGGGAGCTCTGGAGCAGCAGCAGCGCGTGCAGGCCGAGCACGGTCGGCTCGTCCGGCATCAGTTCGGCCAGCAGCCGGGCCAGTCGCAGCGCCTCGTCGGCCAGGGCGGCGCGGACCAGGTCGGCCCCGGCGCCCGCCGCGTAGCCCTCGTTGAAGATCAGGTAGACGGTGGTGGCGACGCCGGTCAACCGACCGGGCAGCTCCTCGGCCGCCGGCACCCGGTACGGGATGCGGGCCTGGGTGATCTTCTGCTTGGCCCGGGTGAGCCGCTTGGCCAGCGTCGCCTCGGGGACCAGCAGCGCGCGGGCCACCTCGGCGGTGGTCAGCCCGCCGAGGGTCCGCAGCGCGAGCGCCACCTGCGCGTCCAGCGCCAGTGCCGGGTGGCAGCAGGTGAAGACCAGGCGCAGCAGGTCGTCCCGGACCGCCTCCGGCGGCTCCGGCGTGGGGTCGAGCAGGGACACCGCCGCCACCTCCTTGCCGACCCGGTTGGCCTCCCGGCGGATCAGGTCCACCGCCCGCCGCCGCGCCACCACCAGCAGCCAGCCGCGTGGATTGTCGGGCACGCCGTCCCGCGGCCAGGTCTCCAGCGCCCGGACCACCGCGTCCTGGGTGGCGTCCTCGGCGAGGTCGACGCTGCCGGTGACGCGGATCAGCGTGGCGAGGATCCGGGTCCGCTCCTCGCGGACGAGCCGCGCCACGGCCTCCGTCGACGCGTCCGCGTCACCGGGCAGCACCGACGACACCTCAGAACTGGATGACCGGCCGTACCTCGACCGCGCCGGCCCAGGCCGCCGGGATGGTGGCGGCGATCCGGACCGCCTCGTCCAGGTCCGCGCACTCCAGCAGGTAGAAGCCGGTCAGCGCCTCCTTGGTCTCCGCGTACGGACCGTCGGTGGTGAGCACCTCGCCGCCCTTGCCACCCGAGACCCGCACCGTGGTGGCCGTGGCGGTGGGGTAGAGCGCGTTGCCGCCCCGGATCACCGCGGCGGCGGCGGCCCCGAACTCGCTGTACTCCTTCATCTCCGCGGCGTACTCCGGCCGGGTCCAGTCGACGTCGGCGGTGTAGGTCAGCGCGGCGTACAAGGGCATGATCGCCTCCGGTGAGGTCGGTGGCCGGCCCGACGGCCGGCCTCTCACCATAGGGACGATCGGCCCGGCCCGCTCCGGGACACCACGCCGCGGAAATCTCCCGTCAGACCTCGATCAGGGTGGCGAGGTGCCGGTCGACCACGGGGAGCACGTCGGCGACGGTGATCGGCCGGCCCAGTTCGGCGGTGAGCGAGGTGACCCCGGCGTCCCGGATCCCGCACGGCACGATCCGGTCGAAGTAGGTCAGGTCGCAGTCGCAGTTGATCGAGAAGCCGTGCAGGGTGACGCCGCGGGCCACCCGGATGCCGATGGCGGCCACCTTGCGGGCCGGCCCCCGGTCGTCCTCCGGCACCCAGACGCCGCTGCGCCCCTCGACCCGGCCGGCGGAGAGGCCGAACTCGGCGCAGACGTCGATCAGCATCTGCTCCACCCGCCGGACGTACGCGACCACGTCCACCGGGTCGGGCAGGGTGAGGATCGGGTAGCCGACCAGCTGCCCCGGCCCGTGCCAGGTGATCTTTCCGCCGCGGTCCACGTCGATGACCGGGGTGCCGTCCATCGGGCGGTCCCACGGCTCGGTCCGCTTGCCGGCGGTGTAGACGCTGGGGTGCTCCAGCAGCAGCACGGTGTCGCCCTGCTCGCCGGCCACCACGGCCTCGTGCAGCCGGCGCTGCTCGTCCCAGGCGGCCTGGTAGTCGAGCACACCGGCACGGACGGCGGTCAGCCCGGAAGTCGTCACGCTCACCCGTCCAGCCTAGACCCGTCGGCCCCGGCCGGGCGGCGTGAGCCTCGTCGCGTCCCGGCTCAGGGCGGGGGCACCCGCCAGATCCACACGTCGTCCACCCGCTGCGGCGGACCGAGCAGGGCGGTCGCGGTACGCCGCAGCGCGTCCTCGTCGACGTCGTACTTGGCGCCGTGCACCCGGTCGGCCAGCACCACCGTCTCGACCCGCCAGTAGTGCAGGTCGGCCAGGGACTGCCGGATGCTGCCGTCGGTGATGATCGGCACGTAACCGGTCTTGCCGGCCTGGTCCATCAGCGAGTCGAAGGTGCGTGGCACCGGACCGATCCGGCCCCGCCCCTCCGGGCCGCCGGGGCCGAGGAAGAAGCCGGCCGGGATCCGGAACTCGCCCTGCCGGTGCGCCAGGGCGTACGCCTGCCAGCGCTGCCCGTCGGGATAGACGTCGACGGTCAGCGGCAGCGGGGTGAGCACCCCGCCGGGGGAGACGTACCGCTGCCAGGTGCCGCTGGTGACGAACCGCGGGACCGGCTCCCGCACGCTGGTCAGCAGCGGGGTGGGCAGCAACGGCAGCAGCGCGACGGCGAAGCCGGCCGCCCAGGCCGCCCCGGTCCAGCGAGGCCGGGGCGGCCGGCCCCGGAGCCGGTCGACCGCGTACGTCAGCAGCAGGCCGAGCACCGGCGCGACGACCAGGGCGAGCCGGGACGGCAGCGCCGCGTTGATCACCGGCAGGTTGTCCAGCACCCCGAACGGCAGGAGCTGATCGGTGCGGCGGCCGTTCCACCGGGCCTTCGGCCCCCAGGAGAGCACCGCGAACACCACGGCGGTGGCGCCCAGCGCGGTCAGCGTGGCCCGGAAGGCCCGGTCGGCCCGGATCCAGAGGAAGGCGAAGCAGGCGACGGCGAGCAGCAGCAGCGGGATGCCGAAGAAGGAGTTCTCCTCCGTCGGGTTGGGCGCCAGCGAGGTGCCCCACCCGGCCCAGCCGGCGAGCGACCGGCGCGGGTACGACCCGTACGCGGCGATGTCCTCGGAGTGGACGAGCGGGTCGAAGCCGGTGCCGTGGAAGCGCTGCGGCCCGGCGAAGTGCAGCCACAGCGGGTACGCCAGCAGCACCCCGGCCACCACCGCGGTCACCCCGAGCCCGCGCAGGAAGTTCGGCAGCGCGGCCCGGACCTCGTCCCGGCGGGACCGGTGCAGCGCCCAGACCACCAGGAAGAAGGCCAGCGCCAGCGCGGTGAAGAAGAGCCCCTCGGCGGCGATGGTGAAGGCGACCGCGACCAGCACCCCGAGCACGACCCCGCCGCGTACCGCGAGGCCGGGGCGGCGCAGCCGGAACACGCCCCAGATCAGCAGCGGCACCAGCCAGCCGGCGGTCCAGTTCAGGTGCGCGTTGGCGTGGGACACCATCGCCGGGCAGTAGGCGATGAAGAGCGCCCCCACCCCGGCGGCCAGCCGGCTGCCCACCAGGTACCGGCTGAGCAGCCAGTACCAGGCCACCGCGGTGGCGGCCAGGTTGAGGGTGAGGATCACCAGGAAGGTCGCCGGCGGCCCGATCAGGTACGTCAGCGGCGCGAAGACCACCGCGTACACGGTGATCGAGGTGTTGACCGCGAGGTTCACCCCGTCGGGCACGTTGATCAGGTGAGTGAAGAGCGGGTTCTCCCCATGGGTGACGGCGTGCCCGCCGAAGGCCAGCAGCCACTCGAAGAGCGCCTGGTCGCTGGAGTTGACCGTGATGGCGCGGCTGTTCGGGTCCCACCACATCCCGCTGGTCACCCAGACCGCCAGGGCCACGGCGGCCAGCAGCACGGCCAGGTCCGCCCACCGGGTACCGCGAGCGGGCGCGGACGCGGGCGACGGGCTGGCGGCCAGGGACGGCGAGGAGGGCACGGAGCGGACGTTACCAACCGGACCTGGGCACGCCGGGCAGACACGGAACCTGGCGCACACTTCGATAGATGTGAATGTGTGGTCGTCCGCCATTCCGGTCGATGAAACCCGGACGTAACGTTCCGGCAACTCGGGGGTGACCCAGTTCACATTCTGCCACCAGGGAGGTCACCGTGCGCCGCTCCTCATCCCTACTCGCCCGGCTTGCCGGGGCCGCGGCCGGCGTCGTGCTGGCCGCCGCCGTGCTCACCGTCGCCGTGCCCGCGCAGGCCGCCACGCTCACCCAGGTCAGCGGCTTCGGCTCCAACCCGGGAAACCTCGCCATGTACGCGTACCGCCCGGACGGCCTGCCGGCCAACGCACCCGCCGTTGTTTTGCTGCACGGCTGCACTCAGAACGCCTCCGGCTACTTCACCAACTCCGGCTGGCAGAAGTACGCCGACCTGTGGAAGTTCGCGCTGATCGTGCCGCAGCAGTCCAGCAGCAACAACGCCAACTCCTGCTTCAACTGGTTCGACACCGGTGACACCACGCGCGGCCAGGGCGAGGCGCTGTCGATCAAGCAGATGGTCGACTACGCGAAGACGAACTACGGCGTCAACGCCGGCCGGATCTACGTCAGCGGCCTCTCCGCCGGGGCGGCGATGAGCGCGGTCATGCTCGCCACGTACCCGGACGTCTTCGCCGCCGGCTCGATCATCGCCGGCATCCCGTACCGCTGCGCCACCAGCATGACCAACGCCTACTCCTGCATGAACCCCGGAGTGGACAAGGCCCCGGCGCAGTGGGGCGACCTGGTCCGCAACGCCTACTCCGGCTACGCCGGCCCGCGCCCCCGGGTGGTCGTCTGGCACGGCACCTCGGACACCACCGTCGCGCCGATGAACGCCACCGAGTCCCGCGACCAGTGGACCAACGTGCTCGGCCTCTCGCAGACCCCGACCAGCACCGCCTCGCTGCCCGCCGGCACCAGCCTCGAGGTGTACGGCAACGACCAGGTCCGCGTCTACCGGGTCTCCGGCATGGGCCACGGCACCCCGGTGGACCCGGGTTCGGCCACCGACCAGTGCGGCACCGCCACCGCGTACTTCCTGGACACCATCTGCTCGACGTACCGGGACGCGCTCTTCTTCGGCCTCGACGGCGGCACGACGCCCAGCCCGACCCCGACGGCGACCTCGTCACCGAGCCCGTCGCCGTCCCCGACGGCCTCGCCGGTCTGCGTGACCGCCAGCAACTACGCGCACGTGGTCGCCGGCCGGGCCTACCAGTCCGGCGGCTACACCTACGCCCTCGGCTCCAACCAGAACATGGGCCTCTACAACACCTACTACACCACCACGCTCAAGCAGACCGGCCCCAGCTACTGGGTCATCGGCTGCTGACCGCCGGGCTGCCCCGCCCTCGCCGGTTCATTCGGTGAGGGCGGCGTGCAGCGCGCCCGGCAGGTCGGGATGGGCCCAGGTGAAGCCGGCCCCGGTCAGCACGCCGGGAAGGACCCGCGTGCTGGTCAGCGCCTCGTGCGCGAAGCCGCCCAAGGCGATCTTCAACGCCAGTGCCGGGACCGGCATGATCGCCGGCCGGTGCAGTTGCCGGGCCAGTTCCCGGGTGAACTCGGCGTTGGTGACCGGCGCCGGGCCCACCACGTTGACCGGGCCGGCCAGATCGTCCCGGGCCAGCAGGAACGTCACCGCGGCCAGCCAGTCCCGCATCGCGATCCAGGGCAGCCACTGCCGGCCGTTGCCCAGCTTGCCGCCGACGCCCAGCCGGAACGGGATCAGCTGCGGCTTGAGCAACCCGCCGTCGCGGTGCAGCGGCAGCCCGGTGCGCAGCCGCACCACCCGTACGCCCGCGTCCTCGGCCGGGCGGGTGGCGGCCTCCCAGACCCGGCAGACGTCGGCCAGGAAGCCCTCGCCGGCGGGCGCGTCCTCCTCGACCACCCGGTCGCCGGTGTTGCCGTACCAGCCGACGGCGGAGGCGTTGAGCAGGACCGCGGGCCGGTCGGCGGTCGGCAGGCCGGCCACCGTGATCGCCAGCGTGGTGGTGGTGTCCACCCGGCTGGACCGGATCACCTGCTTGTACGCGTCGTCCCAGCGCTTGTCGCCCACCCCGGCGCCGGCCAGGTTGACGATCGCGTCGGTCTCGGCGACCACCTGCGGGTCGAGTTGCGCGGCGGACGGGTTCCACTGCCGCTCGTCGGCGCTGCGGGGTGCGCGGCGGACCAGGCGGGTGACCTGGTGCCCGTCCGCGGTGAGCCGGTCGACCAGTCGGGTGCCGAGGAAGCCGGAGGCCCCGGCCATGAGGATCCGCATGTTCATATCTTCGTGCACGGGGCTGATCCCGGATGGGTTGAGCGAAATCACTCACACGTCCCTCGTGCGACGGCGGGGGATGGCCCAGCCGAGGAAGCGGGTGAAGAGCTGTCCCGGCTCCGGCCCGTCCTCGGGGTGCAGCGTGTGCAGGTGGCCGGCGGCGTCGTGCAGCAGGCCGCCCAGATAGACCAGCAGCGCCACCCGGTCCTCGGCGTACTCGCGCAGAAGGGCGAGCCGGGCCGGCGCGCACGGCCACGGCGAAGCGCAGGCCCGGCACAGCCAGAGCGGCCGTAGCGGCAGGTGCGCGCCGCTCACCACCGGCCGCCATTGGCCCGCCAGGTCTGCGCCGGGGTGAGCCAGCCGGCGCGTCCGACCTGCGGGTTCGCCCGCGTCGCCTCGTCCCACCAGCGGCTGTTGGGAGCCGGGGCGGTCGGTTCGGTGGGGATTGGCGTGTGGCGGTCCGGGCAGGCGGTCCAGCGCATGCCGCACGAGCACCAGCGGCGTCCACGCCGCCAGATCCGTCGGTGTCGGGGCGCGAGCGGCACCGGACCCGCGTTCGGCCGCGGTCGCACCCTCAACACCCCCCAGCGGGTACGCCGACCAGCAGGCCGCCGCGCTCCGCCAGCTCGTCGATCACGTCGTCCGGCAGGCCGCGCGAGCGCAGCACCCGCCGCCCCCAGCGGTGCAGCAGGCACGGGTACGGCGTCCGGTCGCTGCGGCACAGCGCACCGGTCGGCCAGTCCTCGGGGCGGTGCACCAGCATCACCCGGAGGGCGAGTCTCACGTCCTCCACCGTGACGAACCACGGCACCGGCAGTTCGCCGAGCACCTTCTCCATCGCATCCACCGGCACGTCGCTCCGCCTCTCCTTCGGCGCGGCACCGAGACGGGCGGGGGCGGCCGTGCGCGGTCGGCCGGAGCCCGGCACCCGCCCCGGGCCTGCTCACGGGCCCGTCGACAGTCGGTCGCGGGCTGGGGGTGGCACCCGGCCGGCTACCGGGGGAGTGGCCGGCCGGGTGTTCCTGGGACGACCAACTCCGGGTTTGCAGACCAGGGAATCGGTCAGGACGAACTTTGTCAGACAAGACTAGTAAAGTCAACGCCGATCTAGTCCTTGCTTGTCATGTAAAGCTTGGCCGTGATCAAATGGCGGTGCAGACCAGGGAGTCAACATGCCCGCCAAAGCAAAGTGGGCGCAGATCGCGGACCAGATCCGCGATCAAATCGCGTCCGGACAGCTCGCGCCCGGTGAGAAGTTGCCGTCTACAGCCCAACTGAAGGAAGAGCACGGCGTATCTGCCGGCGTCGTGCGTCAGGCGATTCTCGTCCTGCAGATGCAGGGCTGGGTGGAGGGCGTCCACGGGGTCGGTGTGTTCGTCGCCGAGGAACTGCCGGACGGACCGAACAAGACCTGAGATGCGACATGTCTCTGAGACGTAAACATGTCTCAGAGACATGTCGCTCTC
>NZ_JBSGJR010000231.1:0-9716 GCF_053605645.1 Micromonospora sp. NPDC003776 | reverse complement strand
GGCAGCGCAGCTGGCCTCGGGATGCGGATGGTGGTGGTCTCGGGCTCACGGGAGACCACAACCTGCCGCAAACTGCGCGTCGGAGTGGGTCCGCGAGTTCGCGAAGCCACCCGGCCAGGTCGGTGGGCGGGCTAGCTCACCGCGTCGGACCGGCGTCGACCGCGTCGAGCAGGCCGTCGACCAGGTCGCGGGGCAGCCCGTGGGTGTCGTGCAGCCAGTGGTAGTCGCGCTCGGTCAGCGGTCCGCGCGCCCGTACCCGGTCGACCAGCGGGCGGCCCCGGCGCAGCAGCCCCCGGAACCGCCGTTCCTCGTCGGCGAGGACCGCGCGCAGCCGCGGCACGTCGGGCTCCTGCCGGAACCGCCGCCCGGTGTCGCGGAACGGGTCGTCGGGCAGGTCGGTGAGGCTGCGCGACGGGTCGTCCCGCCACAGCAGGGTGAGCGCCCGGCGGATCAGCCGACGCAGCACGTACCCCCGGCCGGTGTTGCCAGGCCGTACCCCGTCGCCGAGGACGACCACCGCGGAGCGCAGGTGGTCGACGACGATCCGCTGCTCCGTCCCGCCGAGCGGCCAGCGGTCGCGGACCGCCTCGACCCACGGGCGCAGGCCCGCGCCCTGGTAGACGTCCCGGCCGCCGGTCAGCACCATCTCCAGGCGCTCGAGGCCCATCCCGGTGTCGATGCTCGACAGCGGCAGCGGCGTCAGCCTGCCGTCCTCGTGCCGGTGCAGGCGCATCTGGACGTGGTTCCAGACCTCCATCCACCGGTCGTCGGTGCCGGGCGTGCCGGTCGGCGGCCCGTCCCCGGTCCACACGAAGATCTCCGAGTCGGGTCCGCAAGGGCCGGTGGGGCCGTTGGACCACCAGTTGTCCGCGCCGTTCGCCTCCACCGGTACGCCCAGCTCGGTCCAGGTCCGCCACGCGGTCTCGTCCGGGCCGACCTGCCCGTCGCCGCCGAAGACGGTGGCGTGCAGCCGTCCGGGGTCGATGCCGAAGCCCTCGGTGAGCAGTTGGTGGCCCCAGCGGAGGCTGGTCGCGATGTCGTAGTCCCCCAGCGACCACGAGCCGAGCATGTCGAAGACGGTCAGGTGGGTGCGGTCACCGACCTCGTCCAGGTCGGTGGTGCGCAGGCAGCGCTGCACGTTCGCCAGGCGCCGCCCGCCGGGATGTGGGCGCCCCAGCAGGTACGGGGTGAGCGGGTGCATGCCGGAGGTGGTGAACAGCACCGGGTCGCCGGGCGGCGGGATCAGCGAGCTCTCCGGCGCGTCCCGATGATCCAGCCGGTGGTAGTGGTCGAGGAAGGTGCGGACGATCTCGTCGGGTGTCATGGCGCGGGCCTTTCCGGGTGGGTGGCGATCGGAAAGGGTCCGCCGCTGCGGGCGGTGGCGTGACACGAAGACGCCGGCGGACCGTTTCCGGTCGCCGGCGAAATGAGGGTCGTCAGGCGGCGGCAACCGGCGAGCGGGAAGCTCGCGCGGCTGCGACGGTGTGGCGCCTGATCTGCATGCCTCGACGGTAGCGCGGCGTTCCGGCGCCGCCCAGTGCTTTTCCGCACCGCAGATCGATGTATTGACATACGAAGGCAACTCGCCGGTAACATTTCGACACCTCGGACGGCGCCGGGCCACCCCGTACCCGCGCCGAACCCCCTCTGAGGCGCCGGACAGGCACGTGGACGGCCCGTGGGCGACCCGCCGACCGGCGGCGTCACCGCCCGTCACCCCCGGAAGGAACAACCCCCGTGAAATCGCTGATGTCGCGCTGGCTGCTGGCCCTCACGGTCGCCGCGGCCACCCTGGTCGGCCTCCCCGCCGCCGCCCACGCCGCCGTCTTCACGCCGTCGAGCAACCCGATCCTGTTCGTGCACGGCTGGAACAGCAGCGCCTCCACCTGGAACACCATGATCAGCCGGTTCCAGGCCGACGGCTGGCCGTCGAGCTACCTGCGGGCCTTCTCGTACAACACCAGCCAGTCCAACGCGACCACCGCCCAGCAGGTCAGCCAGGAGGTCGACAACCTGCTCGCGAACACCGGCGCGACCAAGGTGGACATCATCACCCACTCGATGGGCGCGCTCTCCTCGCGGTACTACCTGAAGAACCTGGCCAGCACCGGCAAGGTCGACCGCTGGGTCTCCCTCGGCGGCCCGAACCACGGCACCAGCTCCGCGAACACCTGCTACAGCACCGCCTGCGTGGAGATGCGGGTCGGCTCGACCTTCCTCAACACCCTCAACTCCGGCGATGAGACGCCGGGCGCCTTCGTCTACGGCACCTGGCGCTCCCCCTGCGACGGCGTGATCAACCCGGTGGACAGCACGATCATCTCCGGCGCCACCAACACCCAGACCGCCTGCGTCTTCCACACCAACCTGCAGAACGACGCCACCATCTACGGCCAGGTCCGCACCTTCATCAACCCCTGACCGCCCGCGATCTTGGACAGTTTCCGTTCCGGGCGAGCGGAAACTGTCCAAGATCGGCAAGGCGGGACGGCGGGGGCGGGGGGTGGTCGGCGATGATCGGTGGATGCTGATCGGGCGGCGCGGGGCGCGGGTACGCCGCCTGATCGCGCTCCTGCTGGCCGCCGTCGTCGCCGCCGGCTGTTCGCTCGGCGAGGTGCTGGCCGACGACGGGGACCCGGTGGACCTGCGCGCGGCGGACGTGGTCGGCACCTGGCGCGCCGGCCCGCAGCGCGTCATCACCTTCGACGACCAAGGGGGCTTCACCGCCGAGTGGCTGCCCTACGACATGTTCGACGAGTTCCTGCCGATCGGCCTGGACGCCGGCGCGAACATCACCGGCTCGGGCACCTGGGCGGTGCGGACGCCCTACCTGAATCCCGACGGGCCCAGCTCCCACGTGGCCCTGACCATGGAGGAGCTGGCCGGCCTGCGAAAAGGCAAGGGATCGTTCGAGCTCACCGCCCTACGGCAGGACGGCCGGGTCCGGCTCCTCTTCTACTACGTCGGCCCGGGCGGGAACAGCTGGACCGCCTACGAGAAGTGCGGCGACTGCCCGCCGGGCGTGACGTCCTCGCCGTCGGCCCGCACCAGCCGGGGCGCGGTCCGCCGGCACAGCCGGTAAGGCACCCGCCCGGCCGGCGGTGGTCAGGCCGTGGTCGTGGAGACCAGCGGCGCCGGAGCCAGGGGCTGCGGCTCCTTGCCGCGCCGGTTCGGCAGGGACAGCCGGATGACCTTCCACCAGGCGGAGGCGACCTGCTTCGGCAGCGACCCGGTGGTGTACTTCAGCCCGTACCGGTCGAACAGCGCCCGGACCTGCGGGGCGATCTCCTGGTAGCGGTTGCTGGGCAGGTCGGGGAAGAGGTGGTGCTCGATCTGGTACGACAGGTTGCCGGTCATGATGTGCAGCAGCCGGCTGCCGCTGATGTTGCCCGAGCCGAGCATCTGGCGCAGGTACCACTCGCCCTTGGTCTCGCCCTCGATGGAGGTCTTCTCGAAGGTCTCCACCCCGCTCGGGAAGTGCCCGCACATGATCACCGAGTGGCTCCACACGTTGCGGATCAGGTTCGCGGTGAAGGTGGCGGCGAGGGTGGTGAGGAAGGACGGGCCGGACAGCAGCGGGTGCACCACGTAGTCCTTGAGCACCTGGCGGCGGATCTTGCGGCCGACCGCCTTCGCCCGGGCCCGGAACTCGCGGGTCTTGTACCCGCCGTTGCGCAGGTTCTCGCCCAGCTCCAGGTCGTACGCGGCGATGCCGTACTCGAAGAAGGCGGCGTTGACCAGGTTGTAGAACGGCTGGCCCAGGTGCCCCGGGCTCCACGGCTGGTCCTCGTCGACCCGCATGATGCCGTACCCGAGGTCGTTGTCCTTGCCGACCACGTTGGTGAACCGGTGGTGCAGCTCGTTGTGCGAGTGCTTCCACTGCTCGGCCGGGGAGACGTGGTCCCAGTCCCAGGTGGTGGAGTGGATCTTCGGATCGCGCATCCAGTCCCACTGGCCGTGCAGGACGTTGTGGCCGATCTCCATGTTGTCGAGGATCTTGGCCACGGCGAGGCCGGCGGTGCCGATGATCCAGGCCGGCGGGAACAGCGAGAAGAGCAGCACCGCCCGGCTGCTGATCTCCAGCGTCCGCTGGGTCTTGATGACCTTGCGGATGTAGCGGGCGTCCCGCTCACCCCGGTCGGCCAGCACCCGGTCCCGGATCGCGTCCAGCTCCTTGCCGATGATCTCGATGTCCGCGGCGCTGAGGTGGGCGATCGGGTTGTCGGCCTTCTTCTGGATCACGGTCACGTCGGTGGCTCCCGTCAGAGTTCGATGTCGCAGGTACCGGCGGCCGCCGACACGCAGGTCTGGATGGCCACCCCGTCGCCCGGGACGGCGGTGGTCAGGTCCCCGTTACGCAGGTCCCGGACCGCGCCCTGGCGCAGCGGGACCACGCAGCCGAAGCAGATCCCCATCCGGCAGCCCGACGGCATGAGCACCCCCGCGTTCTCCCCCGCGTCGAGGATCGGAGTTGCCCCGTCGGCCTCGACCGAAACCCCGGCGACGGTGAACGTGACCGTGCCGCCCTCCCCCGGCGTGACCACGGTCGGCCGGAACCGCTCGGTGTGCAGGCGGTCGGCGATGCTCCGGGACGCCCAGTGCTGCTCGACCGCGTCGAGCAGGCCGACCGGCCCGCACGCCCAGGTTTCCCGCTCGGCGTGGTCGGGCACCAGATCGTCCAGCTCCGCCACGTCCAGCAGCCCGTCGGTCTCGGTGTGCCGCTCGACCAGCCGCAGCGCGCCCGCCGCGGCGAGTTCCCGCAGCTCGGCACCGAAGATCACGTCGTCGCGGGTGGGCGCGGAGTGCACCAGCACCACGTCGGCGCGGTCGGCCAGGCCGGCGCGGAGCATCCCCATGACCGGGGTGATGCCACTACCGGCGGTGACGAACAGGACCCGCTCCGGGGTGGTCGCCGGCAGGGTGAAGTCGCCCTGCGCCTGGTCGAGCTGGACGATCGTGCCCGGCCGCAGCCGGCGGACCAGGTGGTTGCTGACCTTGCCGTCGGGGATCGCCTTGGCCGTGATGCTGATCCGGCCGTCCGCGCTGCCCGGCGCCGAGGTGAGCGAGTACGCCCGCCACTGCCGTACCCCGTTCACGTCCACGCCGAGGCGTACGTACTGCCCGGGAACGTGCCCCCGCCAGCCGCGCCCGGGCTGGATCACCAGGGTGGCCGCGTCCCGGGTCTCCGGCCGTACGGCGACGACCCGGCCACGCAGCGCCACACCGGAGTGCAGCGGCGCGATCAGGTCGACGAAGTCCTGCGGCAGCAGCGGGGTGGTCACCGTGCCGGCCAGCCGCAGCAGCCGGTCCCGGAACGTGACCTTCCGCGGGCGGCGCGGGACAGTTGTGGTCATATGACCAGGGTGACCGCGTGATCGCATAACATCTTGACCGGCAAAGGTGAATCAGCCGCAGGTTTTTGTTCGAGGAGAACAACGGATGTCCGACGGGTTCGGGACGAACCACCGCGCCGCCCGCCTCGAACTCGACACGCAGGTGGCGGCGCTGCTGCGCGACCGGCTGCCCGTGGTGGCCGAGCGGACCGTCAGCGCGATCACCGCCGAGGTGCCCGACTACTCCGGCGCGCTCACCGGCGCCATGCGGGAGAAGATCGAGAACGCGGTACGCATCGCCCTGGGCACGTTCCTGCAGCTCATCGAGGGGACGCAGTCCGCCGACCCGAGCACCCCCCTGGCTCCCGCGCTGGAGGCCGCGTACGCGCTGGGCAGCGGGGAGGCCCGCTCCGGGCGGAGCATGGACGCGCTGCTGGCCGCGTACCGGGTGGGCGCCCGGGTGGCCTGGCGGGAGGTCTCCACCGTCACCGTGCGCAACGGGTTGGCCGCCGAGACGGTGGCCGAGTTCGCCGAGCTGATGTTCGCCTACATCGACGAGCTCTCCGCGGCCAGCGTGGCCGGGCACGCCGACGAGCTGGCCAGCGCCGGCCGGGTGCGGCGGCGACCGACCTCGAATCGGCCTGGCTGCTGGCCGGCTGCGCGGACCGGCCGGTGGCCTGCGTACGGGTCGTCGCCGACACCGCGGCCACGCCGCTGTACCGGCCGGCCACGCTGCAGCGGATCCGTGCCGCGCTGCGGGTGTTGCCGGCCGTGGCGGCGGCGCTGGCCGAGTGGGGGGCCGCCGCCGGCAGCGTCGACGAGGTCCTGCTGGCCTCGCCCCGCTCGTTCTGCGCCGGGGTGGAACGGGCGATCGAGGTGGTGGAACAGGCGCTGCACCGGCACGGCTCCCCGGTCTACGTCCGCAAGCAGATCGTCCACAACACCCGGGTCGTCGCCGATCTGCAGGCCCGGGGCGCGGTCTTCGTGGACGAACTCGACGAGGTCCCCGACGGCGGGCTCACCATCTTCTCCGCGCACGGGGTCTCCCCCGCGGTACGCCGGATGGCGGCCGACCGCCGGCTGCCGGTCATCGACGCGACCTGTCCGCTGGTGACGAAGGTGCACGCGGAGGCACGCCGGTTCGCCGGTCGGGGCGACACCGTGCTGCTGGTCGGGCACGCCGGCCACGAGGAGACCGAGGGCACCCTGGGTGAGGCGCCCGGGCGGATGCGCCTGGTGCCGGACCTCGCCGCGGCGGAGACGGTCCAGGTGCACGATCCGTCCCGGGTGTCGTACCTGGTGCAGACGACCCTCGCCATGGACGAGGCGGCCGGCATCATCGAGGCGCTGCGCCGCCGCTTCCCGGCGCTGACCGGCCCCGGCTCCGATGACATCTGCTACGCCACCACGAACCGGCAACGGGCGGTCACCGAGGTCGCCGCCCGGTCCGCGGTCGTCCTGGTGGTCGGCTCCGCCAACTCCTCGAACTCCCGCCGCCTGGTCGAGGTGGCCGAACGCGCCGGCGCGCGGGCTCACCTCGTCGACGACGTGGGCTGCGTGGACCTGCGGTGGCTGGCCGGAGCCACCACGGTCGGGGTGACGGCTGGGGCCTCCGCGCCACCGGCGCTGGTCGACGAGGTCGTCGCCGCGCTCACCGCGCTGGGCGCCCGGGAGGTGAGCGAACACACCGAGGTCGTGGAAGACGTCAGTTTCACCCTGCCGAAAGAGGTGCGTCAGCCATGAGCATGCCCCTGCGCCAGAGTCTGCGGGTCGCGCGGTATCTGGCCGAACAGAAGGTGCGCCGGCGCAAGCGGTTCGCGCTGCTGCTGGAGTTGGAGCCGCTGTTCGCCTGCAACCTGAAGTGCGCCGGCTGCGGCAAGATCCAACAGCCGGCCGACGTGCTCAAGCGCCGGATGCCTGTGGAACAGGCGCTGGCGGCGGTCGAGGAGTGCGGGGCCCCGATGGTCTCCATCGCCGGCGGGGAACCGCTGATGCACCCGCAGATCGACACCCTGGTCGCCGAACTCGTCCGGCGCAAGAAGTTCGTCTTCCTCTGCACCAATGCGGTCCTGCTGCCGAAGAAGATCGACAAGTTCCGGCCGTCGCCGTACTTCGCCTTCACGGTCCACCTCGACGGCCTACGGGAGCGGCACGACGCGTCGGTGTGCAAGGAGGGGGTCTTCGACGAGGCGGTCGCGGCGGTGCGGGAGGCCCAGCGGCGCGGGTTCCGGGTCACCACCAACACCACCTTCTTCAACACCGACACGCCGCAGACGGTGATCGAGGTGCTCGACTACCTCAACGACGACCTGCGGGTGGACGAGATGATGCTCTCCCCCGCGTACGCCTACGAGAAGGCGCCGGACCAGGACCACTTCCTGGGCGTCACCGAGACCCGGGAGCTGTTCCGCAAGGCGTTCGCCGAGGGCCGCCGGAAGCGGTGGCGGCTCAACCACTCGCCGCTGTTCCTGGATTTCCTCGAGGGCCGGGTGGACTTCCCGTGCACGGCCTGGGCGATCCCCTCGTACTCGCTGCTCGGCTGGCAGCGGCCCTGCTATCTGATGGCGGACGGGTATGCGACCAGCTACCAGGAACTGCTGGACTCCACCGACTGGGACGGCTACGGCCGGGGCCGCGACCCGCGCTGCGCGAACTGCATGGCGCACTGTGGCTACGAGCCGACCGCGGTGCTGGCCACGATGGCCTCGCTGCGCCAGTCCCTGCGCGCGATGCGGTCGGCGTGACGCCGCCGAGCGGGCGGCGGGTCGCGCTCAACCGAAACGGGTCGCCAGCCGGCGGTACGCGGCCGGCAGCAGGCCGCGTACGGCCACCGGCAGGCGCAGCCAGCCGGGGACGTACACCTCGGCCCGGTCGCGGCTGATCGCGGTGGTCACCGCGACGGCCACCCGGTCCGCCGACACGGGCCGGGGGCGGCTGCGGTGGTACGGCCGACCCCGGCGGACGAAGAACGGGGTGTTCACCACTCCCGGCACGATCACACTGACCCGCACCGGCCGGCCAGCCAGTTCCAGGCGCAGGCTCTCCGCGAAGGTGTCCAGCCCCGCCTTGCTGGCCGCGTAGACGGCCTCCTCGGCGACGCCGAGCCGGCCGGCGATCGAGCCGACGAAGACCAGGTGACCGCCGTGGCGGCTCATGCCCGGCAGCAGCGCCCGGGTCAGTTCGATCGGCGCCCGCAGGTTCACCGTGAGCAGCTCCGCGGCGGTCGCCTCGCTCATCCCGGCCAGTTGGCCGGCCCAGCCGGTGCCGGCGTTGTTGACCAGCACGTCGACCCGGCCGTGCCGGGCGACCGCCCGTTCGGCCAGCTGCCGACCGGCGCCCGGCTGGGCCAGATCCGCCAGGAGCGCGGTGGCCCCGGTCTCGGCGGCGAGCCGGGCGAGGCGCTCGGGGTGCCGTCCGGCCGCGAGGACGAGGCAGCCGGCGCCGGCCAGCCGCCGCACCAGCGCGGCGCCGATGCCCGACGAGGCACCGGTGACCAGCACCACCGCACCGGTCAACCGCACGGCGACGCCTCCGGCGGTACCGCCTCGGCCCCTGGGAGCCCGGACTCGTCCGGGACGATGGCGCCCGTGGGGCGCGGGGCGTCGACCGCTTCGTGACGGTCGAGCGGTGCGCCGTCGACCTCGGCGAGCAGGTCGGCCAGGGCGGCGGGCAGGGCAGCGCCGAGGCGGTCCCCGAAGCCGGCCAGTGCTCCGTCCAGGAGCACCCCGACCTCGAAGGCCGGTCCGCGCCGCAGCACTCCGATGCCGACCGGCACGCCGTCGGCGAGGGCGACCACCGGGGTGGCGGTCCGGATCGGGGCTCCGTCCAGCATCAGCGGCCGGAACGGCGCCGGCAGGTAGGAGACGATGACGTTGAGGTGTCGCCTCGTGTAGACCCGCCGGGCGAAGGCGGCGTGCAGCGGCGCGGGAAGGACGCCGACCATCCGCATGACCAGGCCGGCCGCCTCGGCCTGGCCGCTGCCCAGCGCGGTGCGCAGCAACTCCCGCACCGCGTCGACCCGGGCCCGCGGCGGCACCGGCCCGAGCGGGAGATCGAGGTTGACCGCGCCGGTCCAGTTGCCCTGGGTGGGTGCCCGCCAGCGGGGGTCCCGGCTGACGGCGAACATGGCCCGCATCCGGGGCGGGATCGGCGCCGGGTGAGCCTCGCCCAGCGCCCGGGCGGTCAACGCCAGCACGAGTTCGCTGGCGTGCGCCTGGCAGGCGCGGGCCGCGCGGAGCACCTCGGCGGCGGGCAGGGTCACGCTGCACAGGCGGCGCCCCGGTGCACGCGGGAGCGCGTTGAGCTGGCTGCGCGGCGCCGCCCCCCGCAGCGCCAGCCGGGTCAGGCCCGCCGCGGTGAGTGCAGCCCGGCGCGCCGCCTCCC
>NZ_JBSGJR010000230.1:0-9718 GCF_053605645.1 Micromonospora sp. NPDC003776 | reverse complement strand
GCCCCGGACGATCGCTGATCGACCGGGGCTCGTCGGTTGCGTGCCGAATCAGGCGAGGTCGTACCGGTCGAGTTCCATGACCTTGGTCCAGGCCGCGACGAAGTCGGTCACGAACTTCCCGCGCGCGTCCTCGCTGGCGTAGACCTCGGCGAGGGCCCGCAGCTGCGAGTTGGAGCCGAAGATGAGGTCGACCGGGGTCGCGGTCCACTTCACCTCGTCGGTGGCCAGGTCCCGGATCTCGTACACGTGCTCGTCGGACTCCGACGCCTTCCACCGGGTGCCCGGGGAGAGCAGGTTGGCGAAGAAGTCGTTGGTGAGCACGCCGGGCCGGTCGGTGAGCACGCCGTGCCGGGTGCCGCCGACGTTCGTGCCGAGGGTACGCAGGCCGCCGATCAGGACGGTCATCTCGGGCGCGGTCAGGCCGAGCATGTAGGCACGGTCGACGAGCAGCACCTCCGGCTGGGTCTTCTCGCCGGGACGCAGGTAGTTGCGGAACCCGTCGGCGCGCGGCTCGAGGACCCGGAACGACTCGACGTCGGTCTGCTCCTGGCTCGCGTCGGTGCGGCCCGGGTGGAACGGCACGGCCACGTCGACGCCGGCGTCGCGCGCCGCCTTCTCGACGGCGGCGGAGCCGGCCAGCACGATCAGGTCCGCGAGGGAGATCTTCGCGCCGCCGGCGGAGTTGAACTCCCGCTGGATGCCCTCGAGGGTAGCCAGGACCGTCGCGAGCTGCTCGGGCTGGTTGACCTCCCAGTTGCGCTGCGGTTCGAGGCGGATCCGCGCGCCGTTGGCGCCGCCGCGCTTGTCGGTCGAGCGGAAGGTGGCAGCGGAGGCCCAGGCGGTGGATACCAGTTGGGCGGTCGTGAGGCCCGACTCCAGGACCTTCGCCTTGAGGGCGGTGATGTCGGCGTCGCCCACCAGCTCGTGGTCGACGGCCGGCACCGGGTCCTGCCAGAGCTGGGGCTCCGGGACCCACGGCCCGAGGAAGCGGCTGACCGGGCCCATGTCACGGTGCAGCAGCTTGTACCAGGCCTTGGCGAACGCCAACGCGAACTCGTCGGGGTTCTCCAGGAAGCGGCGGGAGATCTTCTCGTACGCCGGGTCGACGCGCAGCGCCAGGTCGGTGGTGAGCATCGTCGGCTTGTGCTTCTTCGCCGGGTCGTGGGCGTCGGGAATGATCGCCTCGGCGTCCTTGGCGACCCACTGCTTCGCGCCGCCGGGGCTCGTGGTGAGCTCCCACTCGTAGCCGAAGAGGATCTCGAAGAACCGGTTGCTCCACTGCGTCGGCCGGTCGGTCCAGGTCACCTCGAGACCGCTGGTGATCGTGTCCCCACCCTTGCCGCTGCCGTAGGTGCTCAGCCAGCCCAGGCCCTGCGCCTCCAGCGGGGCGGCCTCCGGCTCGGGGCCGACGTGGTCGTCTGCGACGGCGGCGCCGTGGGTCTTGCCGAAGGTGTGGCCGCCGGCGATGAGGGCGACGGTCTCCTCGTCGTTCATCGCCATCCGCCGGAAGGTCTCGCGGATGAAGTGCGCCGCCGCGGCCGGGTCCGCGTTACCGCGCGGGCCCTCCGGGTTGACGTAGATGAGACCCATCTCGGTGGCCCCGACGCCGGCCGTCATCTCCTTCTCCGAGACGTAGCGCTCGTCGCCGAGCCAGGTGTCCTCGGGCCCCCAGAAGATCTCCTCGGGCTCCCAGACGTCCTCCCGGCCGAAGCCGAAGCCGAAGGTCTTGAAGCCCATCGACTCCAGGGCGACGTTGCCGGCGAGCACGAGCAGGTCGGCCCAGGAGATCTTCTGGCCGTACTTCTGCTTGACCGGCCACAGCAGCCGGCGGGCCTTGTCGAGGTTGGCGTTGTCCGGCCAGCTGTTCAGCGGAGCGAACCGCTGGCCGCCGTCGCCGGCACCGCCGCGACCGTCGTCGATACGGTAGGTGCCCGCGGCGTGCCAGCTCATCCGGATCATCAGGCCGCCGTAGTGGCCGAAGTCGGCCGGCCACCACTCCTGGGAGGTGGTGAGGACCTTGGCGATGTCCTGCTTGAGGGCCTCGACGTCGAGCTTCTCGAACTCCTTGGCGTAGCTGAAGTTCTGCCCCAGCGGGTTGCTCTTGGACGAGTGGGCGTGCAGCACCGAGAGGTCGAGCTGGTTGGGCCACCAGTCCCGGTTGCTGCGCGGACGACCGCCGGTCTTCGGGGTCGGCGAGTCGATCGCCGGGTTCTCGCTCTCGCTGCCGTGGGCGGTCACGGAGTCGTGGGCGACCGGGCAGCCGGCCGCTTCCTTCTTGTCCACGCCCTGCGCGCTCACCGGGGCGTTGTCCTGGGTGTCGCTCATGTGCTTCCTTCCGAACTGGCGGGTCACTGGGACGTGCGTTCGGTCGCGCAGTCGGGGCAGGTGCCCCAGTAGACGACCTCCGCCTCGTCGACCGCGAAGCCGTGGTCGTCGGAGGCGGTGAGACAGGGGGCATGGCCGACGGCGCAGTCGACGTCGGCGATCGCGCCGCAGGAGCGGCACACGACATGGTGGTGGTTGTCCCCCACCCGCAGCTCGTAGCGGGCGGTGGCACGGGCGGGCTGGATGCGCCGCACCAGACCGGCGGCGGTGAGGGCGCGCAGCACGTCGTACACCGCTTGATGGGAGATTGTGGGATGATCCGCCCGTACCAGGGCGATCACCGCGTCGGTGTCGACGTGCGGGTGGTCGCGCAGCGCGGCGAGCACCGCCAGCCGGGGCCGGGTCACGCGCAACGAGACCGCCCGGAGCTGCGTCTCGAAGGCGGACGTCATGGAACGAACATAGTCCACTCTTTTGGAATTGTTCAAGTTTTTGCGGATCCCGACACGCCAGGTCCGCGCGGGCGTCCGACCCGGGATGCAAGCTCCGTGAGCTGCCGCAGGCCATGCACTAAAAGTGCACTACCATGCACTCATGGATGAGAGCACCGCCGCCCTGGCGTCGGCCATCGGCCTCCGGGTGCGCCAGGAGCGGCAGGCGCGCCGCTGGACCCTCGATCAACTGGCCGAGGCCGCCGGGGTGAGCCGCCGTATGGTGGTCAACGTCGAGCAGGGTGCGGCGAACCCGAGTGTGGGCACCCTGTTGAGGCTCGGCGGCGCGCTCGGCGTCGGACTCCCCGCCCTGGTCGAGCCGCCGCAGGCCAAGCCGGTCAAGGTGACCCGCCACGGTGACGGCGCCGTTCTGTGGAGCGGTGCGTCCGGTGGACGTGGCGTGTTGGTGGCCGGCACCGAACCACCGGATCTGGTCGAGCTGTGGGACTGGACCCTGGGCCCGGGCGACCGTCACGCGAGCGAGGCCCACGCGCCCGGTACCAAGGAGCTGGTGCAGGTTCAGCAGGGCACGGTCACGGTCGAGGTCGCCGAGCAGTCGGTCCCTCTCGGTGCCGGGGATGCGGTGGCCTTCCCCGGTGACGTGGCGCACTCGTATGCCAACCCCGGTACGCAGCCGGCGAGGTTCTCCCTCGCGGTCTTCGAGCCGGGCGTGGGAGCCAAGCCCCGGTCGGAGGTTGTCCGTGCCTGACCTCGACGCGCTCCAGAAGTTCCTCGCCGCCGGCCAGGTCGACGCCGCGGTGTTCGCGCTGCGGCCCGACTACCGCGCCATGCTGCTGGCCGTCGACGGGATCGCCCCGGGCCCGAGTGACGAGGCGAGTGACGCCGCGCTGCGGGCCGCGGAGACAGCAGCTCGCGAGGTGCTCGCCGACCACGCGGTGGAGCAACTCCCCCATGTGGCGGCGTGGCGGGAGGCGTACCGCGGGTTCGGGGCCAAGCCGCAACGCACCCGCAACAGTCTGGAGGCGCTCCTGCGCCGCGCGGCGTCCGGCCTGCCGCGGGTGAACCGGCTCACCGACCTCTACAACGCGGTCTCGGTGCTACATCAGCTCCCGCTCGGTGGGGAGGACCTGACCCGCTACACCGGTGCGCCGCGGCTGCTCCGCGCCACCGGCGCCGAGCCCTTCGACACCGCGGCCGGCGGCATCGCCGTGATCGAGCACCCCGAGCCGGGTGAGGTGGTGTGGTGCGACGACGCCGGCGTGACCTGCCGGCGGTGGAACTGGCGGCAGGCCCGCCGCACCCAGTTGCGCGACGACACGACCGCGGCGCTGTTCATCCTCGACGCGCTGGACCCGTTGGCCGACGAGGCACTCCACGCCGCCGCCGAGGACCTGATCTCCCAGCTGAGCCGGCTCGGGCCCGACGTCCGGATCGCCCGCCGCCTGATCACCGCCACCACCCCCGATGCCGGAGCCTGACATGCTCATCCACCCCTGGGACGCCGCGCTCGACCCCGCCGAGTGGCAGGAGTGGCTGGCCTCCACCGACCGGTTCGGGATGCTCGCGGTCAACAACCTCGACCCCGCGCAGGCCCCGCTGATGCTGCCCACCCACTTCACCGTCGCCGGCGGCGAACTGCTCCTCCACCTGGCCCGGCCGAACCCCGTCTGGCGCCATCTGGCGGCGGCCACCGAGGTACGGCTGGCCGTCGTCGGCGACTACGCCTACATCCCGACGTACTGGCGGGCCACGCCGGGCCAGCCCGCGGAGGACGGCGTGCCCACCAGCTACTACAGCGCCGTGCAGTTCGTGTGCCGGCCCACGGTGGTCGACGACCCGCAGGGCAAGGCGGAGATCCTCGCGGCCCAGCTCGCCGACTTCCAACCCGAGGGCCGGCACGCCACGGTGGCCGCCGACGAAACGCCGTACGGCCGGATGCTGCCCGGCATCCGCGGTGTCCGGCTGCGGGTGCTGCGGGTGGACGCCAAGTTCAAGTACGACGACCACAAGCCGGGCGCACACCGTGAACGCGTCATCGGCCACCTCGAACAGCGCGGCCATGGGCTCGACGCCGGGGTCGCGCGGCAGCAGCGGCGGCGCCTCACCGCGGTCGGCGAGTGGCAGGCGGAGTGACGTGCCGGTCAGGGCTGGATCTCCATGTCCGCGATGAGGCCGTCGTTGAAGCGGTAGACGTGCTTCACGAGCTGATCGGCGACAACAGAGCCGTGCAGGGTACGCACGATCTGGTGCACGGTGACGGTGACGCGGTCGTCGTCCCCAGTGTGGAACTCCGTGGGCACCACGACGGGATCGATCTCCGCCCACTGCCGCCGCCAGTAGGCGCGGACCTGGTCGTGGCCTCGGAGGACGCCGCCCTCCCAGCCGTTCGGCCACGACACGTCAGGCGCGAGCGCCGCCAGCACGGCGGAGACGTCCCGGCGGTTGAACGCCGCGTAGAGCGAGCTGAGCAGTTCCAGTCGGGCCGCGGGCGCCGGGGATCCCATGCCGTGAGTCTCACTGCTCCGGTCGGTCGCCACCAGGTTGATCTGCCGCCGGCAGAATGCGCGCCCGTGGGCAGCGGTGGGTGCGCCAGACAGCCGGTGGCGGCTGGCTGGCGACGGCCCGCCAGCCGGGTCGGCCCGATCGCTACACCCGCCCCTGCAGGACCTTGCCCAGTCGGGTCGCGACGTCCTTGCGCTTGTCCGGATCGCTGATCTTCACCTTGATCCCGCAGAAGTCGCCGCTGCGGCACGGGAACCACAGCTCACCGTGGGTGGTGTCGTAGGTGGCCCCGTCGGCGGACCCGGTCACCGGCTCCCCGACCTCGGCCACGGCCTCGTACTCGGGCTTGGAGAGAACTGTCGCGGAGATCGCCTCCACGAGTCCGTCCTTGGCGCCCGAGGTCGCCGTCCAGACGCATCCGCCGAGCGCGTAGTCATGCTGCCCGCCGTCGTTCGGGCCGATCACGTCGGTGACCTCGCTCGCGGTGAGGCGCTCGCACTCGCCGCCCTTGGCCTCGGTCACGGCACTGGCGGCGTCGTCCGCCGTACCGGAACCGTCCGCCGTACCGGACGACGTCGGACCGGCGTCGCTGCCGCACCCCACGACCAGGGCGAGCGCGCCGCCGACGATCGCCACGTGGGCCAGCTTCCGGAAGATGTTCATGGGTCATCCCTTCCCAACGGGGGTTCGCTTGTCGCCTGCCGCCCGACGTCGGGCGGGGCATGGGTTCCGCTGCTCAGCGGTCAGCCCCGGCACAGGGGCACGTCCGGTTCGACGATGGTGCGGTTGACGATGTCCTTCTTGAGGAAGTCCGCCTCCGTGGGGATGTCGACCTTCAGCACCTTCTCGATCGCCTTCGCCAGAGGTGCGGACATGTTGATGCCTTCGCCGGCGCGGACGGTCGCCACGAGCGTGGATCCGCGACACTTCACGGCCGGTCCGGCCAGCGGCAGGCCCACCCGGCCGGCCGCCGAACCGTTGGTCAGGCCGACCGAGGCCACGATCGCGGCGAACGGCCCGGCGCCCGCCACCGGCAGGCCGATCATGAAACCGAAGCGGAACTCCACCGCCAGGACGATCGCCTCGACACCGATGGACACGCCGCGCAGGGACTGCATGATGCTCTTGCGTACGGAGAAGGTCGGCGTCAGGACGGACGAGCCGGCGTAGCCGATCGGTCCGGCGAGCCCCCATTGACCGGTCGCGGACAGGTTGCCGTTCTTCGCCGTGAACGCCGTTTCGACGAGGAACTTGAACGTCTGTTTGAGGGTCGCGGGAAAGCCCCCGATGATGATGGGCTGCTTCACCTCGATCGGGAACTCGATCTTCGCCTTCTTGTTGTCGCTGAGCCCACCCTGGGCACCGGCCGCGATCGTCACCGCGAGTCCCTCGACCCCGTCGATACGGAACGACGGGTTCGGGATGATGCCGTTCGCCACCCGGATGTCACCCTGGACGCGCAGGTTCCGGACCAGCAACTGGATGTCGAAGTCGACCTTGAGACCGCCCGCCCGCCCCTGTGCGGCAGTCGAGTGCTCGGCGGTCAGCCCCAGCTTGGCGCTGTCCTTGTACGCCGTTACGTCCCAGTCCCCGACCTTGCGCTGAGCGCTCTTGGCCGCCTCCGGGCCCGGCCCGCGCGCCGGCCGAAGGGCGATCGGCGGTACGGCGAGCCGGAAATCGCCCGCGCCGATGGCGTTGGTGCCCAGCCCGGTGGCCTTGTGGGGATCCGGTAGGACGGGGGTGGCCTCGGCCCCGCCGACCGCCTCCCCCAGCAGGTCGGGCAGTTGGCTGAAGGTCTGCGACTCGAGATCGAGCGCCTGGTCGATCGTGAAGTGGCCGTCCCGCACCACATCGGTCAACTCGACGGGGGCCAGGGTGACGGCCAGGTCGTCGCCCGTCCGCGCCAACCGCACCACCCGGCCGAGCGCCTCACTCGTGGCGAACATGATCTTCCCGGGCGCGAGGTCGTCGGCGCCCTTGGCGGCACCGTCGATCACGTACGTGAAACCGTCCCGGCTCACGGAACGGATGGCGTCGCCGCCCCCGGAGACGAGCACGACGTCCGGCTGATATGCCACCGACCGGTCCGGCTTCGGCGCGTACCCGTACTGCCGGCCGGTAGGGTCCGAGCCGGCGGAGCTGCTCAGGCCGCACCCGGCGGTGACGGCGACCAGGCACACCAGGGCCGCGGTGCCGCTGAGCCGGCGGCGAACCACGCTGCGGCCAGGCGTGCCGTCGCGGCGCTCCGTCCGAGGCGCATGGCTGGTCATGGGCTCGACGCTAGGTGGCTGGGGCGGTTACCGAATCGGGTGATTCCCTATGCAGAGTCCGGCCCACCCGGCCTCGGCGCTTCGCCGCCCGGGGCCGGCGCGGGTGGGACGGAGGCTCACGCGCCGGCCCGGTGGGGTCCGATCCGTGGCGACCCGCTACTCGGGACGGTCGACCGGGGCATCGCCGATCGAGAGGGAAATCCCCGATTCCTCTCAGCGCGCCCGGTCCTAACCTTCGATCCAGGACGTGACGCCGCTCGCTCCCGATCGGCGCGCCAATCCGCGACCCGGTCGACAGGTCCTGTCCGGCGGCGGGTCCGACCACAGGGAGATCCGTACCGATGAATGACAACCCGGCTCACCGCCGACTCGCCGCGCTGGCCCTGATCGCGCTCCCGCTGCTGGGCGCCGCCGGGTGCGCCCGTTCGGCGAGTACGCCCCCGCCCGCGCCGCCGGCCGCCGCCGGCCAGCCGGTCGGAGGCGGCACGCCCGAGGCGAGCGTCGACGATTCGTCCCCCACCCCGGCCGGCGCCGTTTCCGACCCCTGCGCCCTGGTGTCCAAGAAGGAGGCCGAGCGACTCGCCGGCACCCGCCTCGAAGACGCGAAGCCGGTACGGGAGAGCTGCACCTACACCGGTCCGGTCACCGGCCCGACCGCACAGGTGGAGGTCTACGTCGGCGACGGGGCGAAGAAGTTCCTGGACATCGAACGGGATCTCGGGCACGAACTGCGGCCGCTGCCGGGCGTGGGCGACGAGACCTACGTCAGCCTCGAGGCGGTCTTCGTCAACAAGTCCGGTCTCTGGGCAGCCGTTCGCCTGGTACGGCTCAACGACCCGGCCGAGAACCGCAAGCCGTTGGAAGCGGTCGCCCGGACTGTCGCCGACCGGCTCTGAGCCCGGTCGGAATGCCGGCGCCCGCGTTCTGCGCGACCGTCACGGCTGAACCGAGCGGCGGCATCGGGTCGGACGTAACGGCACATGCGATCGTCCGGGGGTATCGGCGGTGGCGGTTCGGCCTGGCTCGGGTTGCGCCACCATGCCATATTCGTCACGTGCTGGGCGAGATCGTCGGCCGCGACGCGGTGATCGACCAGGCGGGGCGCTGCCTGCGTGCGGCGGGCACGGTGCTGCTGGACGGGCCGGCGGGAATCGGGAAGACGACGCTGTGGCGGGCGCTGGTGGCGCAGGCGGAGCACGACGGCTGGCTGGTGCTCTCCTGTGCCCCGACCGAGTCTGAGGTCGATCTGCCGTACGCGGCGCTGGCCGACATGCTTCGCCCACTCACTGAACGGGTGGCCGAACTGCCGGGCCCGCAGCGCCGCGCGGCCGAGATGGTGTTGCTCTCCGCCGACAGCGACGAGCCGGTTGACGAGCGGGTCGTCTGCGCCGCCACCCGGTCGCTGTTGGACGCGGCGCTGGCCACCGAGGTGCCGGTGCTGATCGCGATCGACGACACCCCGTGGCTGGACCGGGCCAGCGAGCGGGCGCTGCGGTTCGCGCTGCGGCGGGTGGCGCCTCGGCCGGCCACGCTGGTGGCCTGCCGGAGAGCCGAGGCAGGGCCGGAGGTCGTACCGCTCGGCCTGGACCAGGGTCCGGCCGGCAGCCGGCTCACCCGGTTCGGGGTGCAGCCGTTGGGTGTGGGGGCCCTGCACCACATCCTGCGCAACCGGCTCGGCACCACGCTCGGTCGTCCGCTGCTGGCCAGGATCGCCCGTGATGCGGGCGGCAACCCGCTGCTCGCGATCGAGCTGGCGCGTGCCGTGATGCGGCTGCCCCGACCGCCGTCGCCGGGCGAGGACCTCCCGGTGGCGGCGTCGATGCAGCAACTCCTCGCCGAGGTGCTGGCCACGCTGCCCACCGAGACCCTGCACGCGGTACGCCTGGCCGCGCTGCTCACCGTCCCGACGCTGCGCGACGTGACCGCCGCCGGGGTGCGGCCAGCGGTGTTCGACCCGGCGGAGGAGGCTGGGCTGCTGGTGGTCACGCCGGTGGCGGTCGAGTTCACGCACCCCGTCTACGCGTCGGCGGTCCGCTCGACCATCTCGCCTGGGATCCGCCGCCGGATGCACCGGGCGCTCGCCGACGTCGTCGCCGACCCGGACGAGCGGGCCCGTCACCTGGCGCTGTGCACGGTCGGCCCGGACGCCGCGATCGCCGGCATCATCGC
>NZ_JBSGJR010000229.1:0-9744 GCF_053605645.1 Micromonospora sp. NPDC003776 | reverse complement strand
ACGAGGGTGCCGGAACACTCCGGCACCCTCGTTCCGTTCCACGGCCGGTGTCCGGCGAAGCCACCCCGCTGTTGTCACCCGATCGGGCGTCCGCCGCGTCCGCCCGTGCCGTTGCCCTGCGCGGGCAGCCGGATCTGCCCGATTCTTGAGGTGTCCGGCGGTGCCCCGCGTCAGCTGCGGCGGCGCGGGGGCGGTGCTGCCTGAAGGGAGACCGGCGTGGCGACGTACCAGTATCGGTGCTCCGTCCACGGCGACTTCGAGTTGCGGTTGCCCCTGGGTGAGGCCGCTCTCGTCGCCCGGTGCGCCGCCTGCCACGGCGACGCACGCCGCGTCTGGTCGGCGCCGCTGCTGGCCCGCACGTCCCGCCCACTGAGCGCGGCCCTGGACCGGGCCGGGGCGAGCGCGGAGGCGCCTCAGGTGGTGTCCCGCATCCCCGGCACGCGCGCCACGGCAGCCGCACCGACCAACCCGGCTCGGGCCCGCCTACCCCGGATCTGACCCCACCGGCGGGCGCCGCGACGCGGGACCCACGCCGGACGACCGAGACAACCACCGTACGGTGTGGCGAAGGGACGTCATCATGCCCGAGGTCATCTTTGCTCTGGACTCGGCGAAGAAGTTCACGGAGCAGGAAAAGCTCGGCCACAACCGGTGGCACCCCGACATCCCGCCGGTGGCCACGGTCAAGCCCGGCGCGACGTTCCGAGTGCACTGCCGGGAATGGTTCGACGGCGAGATCCACAACGACGACTCGGCCGACGACGTCCGGGACGCGCCCCTGTCCATCGTGCACGCCCTGAGCGGCCCGTTCGCCGTGCAGGGCGCCGAGCCGGGTGACCTGCTGATGGTCGACATCCTGGACGTCGGCCCCATCCCGCAGGAAGACTCCGGGCCACTCGCCGGGCAGGGCTGGGGCTACACCGGCATCTTCGCCAAGCGCAACGGCGGCGGGTTCCTCACCGACAAGTTCCCCGACGCGTACAAGGCGATCTGGGACTTCAGCGGGCAGCGAGCCACCTCACGGCACATCCCCGGGGTGTCCTTCACCGGCATGATCCACCCCGGCCTGATGGGCACCGCGCCCTCGGCGGAAATGCTCGCCAGGTGGAACCAGCGGGAGAGCGCACTGCGCGAGACCGACCCCGACCGGGTGCCGCCGCTGTCCCTGCCGCCGTTGGCGCAGGACGCGATCCTCGGCTCACTGACCGGTTCCGACTACGAGAAGGCGGCAGCCGAAGCTGCGCGGACCGCGCCGCCCCGGGAGAACGGCGGCAACCAGGACATCAAGAACCTCACCAAGGGATCGCGGGTCTTCTACCCGGTCTACGTGCCCGGCGGCAACCTCTCCGTGGGCGACCTGCACTTCTCGCAGGGAGACGGCGAGATCACCTTCTGCGGTGCCATCGAGATGGGCGGCTTCGTAGACCTGCACGTCGACCTGCTCAAGGACGGGATGCGCAAGTACGGCGTCTCGGAGAACGTCATCTTCCTGCCTGGCAACGTCAACCCGCAGTACTGCCAGTGGCTGGCCTTCTCCGGCATCTCGGTGACCGAGGACGGGCAACAGCGCTACCTCGACTCGCAGCTGGCGTTCCAGCGCGCCTGCCTGCACGCGATCGACTACCTCACCAAGTTCGGTTACAGCCCGGAGCAGGCGTACCTGATCCTGGGGGCGGCGCCGATCGAGGGCCGTTTCTCCGGCGTGGTCGACATCCCGAACTCCTGCGCGACGGTCTACCTCCCCACCGAGATCTTCGACTTCGACGTCCGCCCCTCGGCCGCCGGCCCGACCCAGATCGAGCGGAACACGACGGCGCCGAAGTCAACCTTCTGAACCACCCGCTCACGCAAATCTCGGCGGGTCTGCCGATGGTCACCAGATCGCTGGGCCCCGCCCGAGCACTCGCCGGGCTCCTCGCCACGTGGGCCGGCCGGCCGCGACACGAACGCCCACCCTGTTCGAGACCCGATGTCGGGACCGCCGGGTCGGCACCGACTACCCCGTGACGGTGCCGGACGGCGGCGCCGCGGGTGTGGTGGAGGTTGGCGATGGGCAAGGTCGTGCTGGACGTGTCGGTGTCCCTGGACGGGTTCACGGCGGGGCCGAACGTCCGCGAGGCAGAGCCGATGGGGGACGGCGGCGAACGCCTCCACGCATGGATGGCTGCGCAGGGGCCCGAGGGCGAGATTGATGCAGCGGTGCGCCGAGAAGTGGACGCGGCCGTTGGCGCGACAGTCATCGGGCGGCGCACGTTCGATCTCGGCCTCGGCCCGTGGGGCGGTACGCCATGGCCCGGTGTCCCGAGCTTCGTGGTGACCCACCGGACGCGGCAGGACCTGCTCGGCGACAACGGCGGCACGTTCGCCTTCGACGGGTTGCGGGCCGCGGTTCGGCGGGCCAAGCAGGCCGCCGGCGACAAGGACGTCCTGGTGCTGGGGGCCGACGTCGCCCGCCAGATGCTCAGGGCGAACCTGCTCGACGAGGTACGCATCCACCTGGTTCCGCTCCTGCTGGGTGCGGGAACACCACTGTTCGCCGGCGAGCAGGCCGAGCTGATCGCGGAAGGAAAGCCGGTCGCGGGAACCGTAATCCACCTACGCTTCGGGGTCGCCAGAGCCGCTGGCTGCCTGACATAGGTGCCGTTCCAGACACCAGCGCCGATGGTGGATCAGGCGAGTTCGGCCAGCCACGCCGCGATCCGGGTCTGCAAGGCGTTCACGGCGTCCCGGCAGACCGCGGCGCGGATCCGGGTCAGCCGTTCGGTCGAAATCGATTGGCCGAGGCACGCAGGGGCAGCGGCGCGTTTCAACGACTCCTTACTATCCGTGGGCCACCCCAGGCGCGCTCACGGGAGGACCTCCATGCTCAAGCACTCCACCCGGCGTTGGCTCACCGGCGTGAGCGTCGTAGGCGTGCTCGTCGCGGCCGCTCCGACCCCCGCGGTCGCCGATACCCCTCCCTTCACCGTTGCCGCGCCGAACCAACTCCTCGCCCCCGGCCACTCGACCCACGGATGGCTCATGGCGCAGCCCACCAGGGACGACGAGGACCAGTGGCAATTCGGCAGGACCACGCTCGACGTCGATCTGTCCAAGGTCAAGGATGTCGCCACCGTCGAGCCAATGCCCGACGGCTGGACGTGCGCGGCGTCGCCGAGCAAGCTGCACTGCGAGACCGACATCCCGAAGCGCCTGTACCCCCGGTTCAACTACACGCTCACCGGCAAGGACGACGCGACCCCCGGGCAGCAGGCTGATTTCACGGTCACGATCACCTCCGGCGGTATCTCCGCCAGCGCGACGGCGCGCATCACGATCGCCGAGGGTGTCGACCTGGTCAGCGACGAGACGGTCGAGGTCAGCGGCGCCCCGCGCAGCCGGGTGGACCTGCCCGGCGTGGTACGCAACGGCAGTGCGACCACCGCCAACGGAACGATCCTCATGCTGCAGGCCAGCTGGCTCGTCAAGTACGTCGGCGACTACTCCAACTGCGCGTCGTCCGGCGGCTTCAGCGCCGTCTGCACCTTCGACACGCAGCTGGAGGCGAACAAGTCCTACCAGCTCTCCGAGGATCTCCCGCTACAGCTGAGCGATCAGGCCCGCACCGGTGCCGAGCTCCCGGTCACCCTCGACTGGTGGACCAAGGACGACTGGCTGCTGATTTTCCGGAAATGGCCGATTCTTGGCCTCGAGCCGGGTCACGGTGGCGAACTACGCCTGCTCGAGCAGACCGGCGGGAAGGCGAAGGTCCAGCAGACCGACGTGGACCGCAAGAACAACTTCACCCTGGCGACGATCAACGTGACCGGCAACAACCCGGCGGATCTGGCGGCCAAGGGCGCGACCGCCAGCGGCAAGAAGGGTGACGTCGTCACTGTGATACCGAGCTTCACCAACTTCGGTCCCGCTGCGCTCGAAACCCAGACCAAGAAGCCGCCGGTCCGGCTCACCCTCCCACCGGGGACCACCGCCGTCGATGTGGACAACTGTGTGCCGTACGTGCCGGGCGAGAAGCACAACGCGGGGAACGCCCAGTTGGCCGAGCCGGGTGCCAAGGAGTACGCCTGTCCCACCCCCGACATCGTGCCAGGCGGTGAGGCCCCGTTCGTGTTCGCGCTCCGCATCGACGAGGTGGTGCCGAACGCCACCGGCACCTTCGCCGTGACGCTGGACGGCGACCCGAACGCGCAGAACAACTCGGCGAAGATCATCATCAACCCGACCGGCAACGGGGGCGGAGACGGCGGTCAGGGCGGCGGTGACGACGGCCCGACACTGCCGATCACCGGCGCCTCGACCGGCCTCATCGCCGCCGTCGGTGGGCTGCTGCTCGTTGCCGGCGCGGCGGGCTACCTGATCGCCCGCCGCCGCGAGACCCGCTTCGTCGCCTGATCCACGCCTCCCGGGTGCCTCGCCATGGGTACAGGCCAGCAGGCGGAGCCGATCCCGGAATCAGGCAGACCCTCAACTGTGAAGAGCAGTTCACCCTGCCCGTGCCTCAGGAGCCGACGATGGATAACGAGATTCAGCTGATCAGTGACGGTGACGGCCTGGCTGTCATCGGTGAACCGGCGGTGGTCGAACGCTTCCTCGTCTCCGAGGGGCTGCCGTCGAAGGACCTCGGACTGCATCGGCTCGGACCCGCGCTCGGTAAGGCGGCGGGAGTCGCACAGGCAGGTTCTCAGATCGCCGCCAACTCAGGTCGCTGGATGAAATTGACTGAGGAGTCCGCGAAGGTCGCGACGAAGTTCCCGATGGTCAAGAACTCGTCCTCCGGCAACCTCCATGCCACCCTGCGCGGGCAGAATGGCCAATTCGTCAAGAATCTCCAGTTCGTGAAGGGATCACCTCTGACCAACCCTGCGCTCCTGGCTGGCGCAGCGGGGCTCATGGCACAGCTTGCGATGCAACAGACCATGGACGAGATCACCGACTATCTCGCGACGATCGACGAGAAGGTCGACGACGTGCTCCACGCCCAGCAAGACGCTGTGCTGGCGGACATGATCGGGGTGGACTTCGTCATCGAGGAGGCCATGACCATCCGGGAGCAGGTGGGCCGGGTCTCCGAGGTCACGTGGTCGAAGGTGCAGGCCACGTCGATGACGATCGCACGAACCCAGGGGTACGCGTTACGTCAGCTCGATGCACTCGCGGAGAAATTGGAGCGCAAGACCAAGATCGGTGACCTTGCCAAGGCGTCCAGGGAAGCGGAGTCCAAGGTTCAGGAGTGGCTCGCTGTTCTGGCTCGGTGCTTCCAACTGCACGATGCGACCGCCGTGCTCGAACTCGACCGCGTGCTGGACGCGTCTCCGGAAGAGCTCGACCGGCATCGCCTCGCACTTCGGGCTGCCCGGCAGAAGCGGTTGGAACTCATCTCACGCAGTACCGAGCGACTGCTGGCTCGCATGCTTGCGGCTGCGGGCACGGCCAACGCCAAGGTGCTCCTGCACCCGATGGACTCCCCGGCTGTAGTGCAGTCGAGCAACCATGTCTCGATCGCCGTCGTCGACTTCCACGGCCGGCTCGGGATCGAGCGTGCTGGACAGTCGTCGGAGGCGAGACGATGGGCGGACGCGGCCGTGGAGGTAAGGGACAAGGCGCTCGAGACAGGAGCAGACGGCGTTGGTGCCGCCATGCGCCTCGGCAACGAGACCCTCGATCGGGCCAAATGGGCGACGGGCAAGCTCTCCAGCCGGATCGCCGAGCGAGCGCTCCGTCGGCGCGGGGACGACGAGGAGGACTGAGTAAGCGCCGACCGCCAGCCACGTCGGCTCTCCGACGGGACCAGGAGTGCCGGTCGCTGCCACCGTGACCCTCCTCCGCTTCCGGTCACAAGAAGCCCCGACCGCCTGCCGTAGGTTCTGCGCCAGGCGGCGGAGCCGATGGTGGCTCAGCCGAGTTCGGCCAGCCGCGCCGCCACCCGCTGGTCGGCCAGTTCCTGCGCGAACTGCACCGGGTGGCGGTCCGGCATCGTCTGCACCTCGGTCACGCCGAGCGCCGCGTACTCGGCCACCTCGGCCACGAACGCGTCGACGTCGTTCAGCGGCGGCCGCATGACCAGCACGGTCTTGGCAATGCTGTCGTAGTCCCGGCCCTCGGCGGCGCAGTGTTCCCGCAGCACGTCGAGCTTGTGCGCGACCTCCGCCGGGCTGTTGCCGAACAGGTTGCAGGCGTCGGCGTAGCGGGCCACGAGCCGCAGGGTCTTCTTCTCGCCGCCGCCTCCGATCATGATCGGGGGGTGCGGCCGGCTGATCGGCGGGGGCACGTTCAGCGTCTCGGCCAGCTGGTAGTGCCTGCCGTCGTACCGGCCGTTGTTGTCGCTCCACATCTGCAGGCAGATCTGCAGGGCTTCCTCGAGCCGTTCGAAGCGCTCGTTGACCGGGACGCTCGGTACGCCGAGGCCGCGCTGCTCGCGGTCGTACCAGGACGCGCCGATGCCGAGCCGGGCCCGCCCGCCGGAGAGCACGTCGAGCGTGGTGACGATCTTGGCGAGGAGGCCGGGATAGCGGTACATGACTCCGGTGACGAGGACGCCGAGGGTCATCCGCTCGGTTTTCGCAGCCACGTAGCCCAGGGTGGTGTAGGCCTCGAGCATCGGCTCCTCGGCCTTGGTGCTGAATTCCATCTGGAAGTAGTGGTCCATGACCGTGAACGCGGACACTCCGGCCTGCTCCGCGATCCGGGCGGTCTCCGCCAGGGTCCCGGCCATCTGCGATGGGTCGGCGGGCGTGGAGAAATTCCAGTAGTGCAGGCCGAGCTTCATCGCCCATCCTTTCCGTCCCAGGGACAACTGGGATTATGCCGGGACTGACCGCATCATGCGCTGCGTTCCTGGGCGCGGACGCGGCGCCGGCCGAGCAGGAGGTAGCCGAGGAAGCCAATGGCGAAGGAGGCCGCCACCCCGAGGTTGGCGTAGGCCCAGCCGCCGGTCCGGCCACCGAGGCCCGTCGCCGAGAGCAGGTAACCCTGCCAGGACAGCCACGAGGCCAGGCTGTTGGTCACCAGCCCCCAGCCGACGGCGGTGCCGGCGACGACGAGCCCGACCGCGGCCGCGCCGATCGAGCCGTATCGGCCGTCGGCCCGGTAGAGGTCCGCCTCGGCGTACGCCTGCTTGCGCAGCGCGAGGTCCGCGAGGAACACGCCGCACCACGCGGCGATCGGTACGCCGAGGGTGATGAGGAAGCCCTGGAAGGGGCCGATGAAGCTACTGGCGATCCAGACGATGTAGATGGTGCCGAGGATCATCAGGACGCCGTCGACGCCCGCCGCCACCCACCTGGGGGCACGCAGCCCCAGGGTGAGCAGCGCCAGGCCGGACGAGTAGATGTCCAGGACCGCGCCGCCGATGAGGCCGAGGATGGCGACGATCGCGAACGGTACGAGGTACCAGGTCGGGACGAGCGCCGTCAGGGCGCCGACCGGGTCGGCGGCGATCGCGCTGCTGAGTTGCTCGTCGGAGGCGGCGAGCAGCAGGCCGTAGACGACCAGGACGATGGGCGCGACGCTGGCCCCGAACGTGGTCCAGCCGACGACGCCTCGGCTCGACGCGCGCCGCGGCAGGTAGCGGGCGTAGTCGGCGCCGGAGTTGACCCAACCGAGGCCGAAGCCGGTCATCGCGAAGATGAGGGTGCCGATGAACGCCTCGACCGACCCGCCCGGCACCGACGACACCGTGGCCCAGGAGACGTGCTCGGCGGTCAACGCGAGGTAGCCGACGGTCAGCACGGTGGTGGCGATGGTGATGATGCCCTGCAGGCGCATGATGGCGTCGAAGCCGAGAACCCCGGCGAGCACGACGACCAGCGCCACGACGAGGAACGCGACGACCTTCGTGGGGTTGCCGCTGCCCCAACCGAGACGGTCGAAGACGGTCGCCGTGGCCAGGGTGGCGAGGGCGCAGAGCACGGTCTCCCAGCCGACAAGCAGGACGTAGCTGACGGCCGCCGGGAGGGCGTTGCCGCGTACGCCGAACGGGGCCCGGCTGAGGATCATCGTGGGTGCCGAGCCGCGCTTGCCGGCCAACGACACGAAGCCCACGAGCAGGAACGAGACGACCGTCCCGAGCACTCCGGCGATCGTCGCCTGCCAGAAGGAGACGCCGAAGCCGAGGAAGAAGGAGCCGTAGCTGATGCCCAGGACGGCGATGTTCGCGGCGCACCAGGGCCAGAACAGGTCGCGGGGCCGGCCTTTGCGCTCCTTTTCGGCAATCACATTGATGCCGTTGAGCTCCACGGGCAGGCCGGCCGGCCCGGCGGCGCCGGGCGTCGACGGTTGGGTCCCCGTTGGTCGGAACTGGGTGTTCATAGCGTTCCTCGCTCTGCGGACGGGGTCACGGCTGGGACTTGTCGCGCAGACGTGGCCGGCGGTACGGGTCGTGATCCAGTGTCCGGCCGGTGGACCTGGTGGAACAAGGTCCATGAGGGAGATCGCCCGCTCCGGCCCGAGGCATCTGATCCTGGGCCGGAGCGGGCGAACGGGTGGCGTGTCGGGAGTTGTCAGTAACGCACGGCGCGGAGACCGGCGTAGCTGTCGCAGGCCGACGAGACGCCGTCCGGGCGGGGGTTGTCGTTTTCGGTAAGGAAGTGGTCGACGCCGGCCATCTCGCTGTAGGCGAAGATGCGGGCGAAGTCGATGGTGCCCTCGCCCACGTCGGCGAACGAGCCGTCGGCGGCCATGTCTTTGACGTGGAAGAGGGCGAACCGGCCGGGGTACTGGGTGACCAGGTCAACCGGATCGGCGCCGACGCTGCTGGCCCAGTACAGGTCGAGTTCCATGGCGACTAGGTTCGGGTCGGTCTCCCGGAGCAGTACGTCGTAGCCGCGCACGCCGTTCTGCGCGGTGAACTCGAACCCGTGGTTGTGGTAGGCGACGGTGATGCCGGCCTTCTTCAGTTCGGCGCCGACGGTGTTGAGGGTCGCCGCGACCCGGGCGTAGTCGTCGAGCTTCCAGGAGCCGGATCCGGAGATCCGGACGTACTTGGCGCCGAAGGCGTTGGCGTTGGCGATGACGCCGGCGAGGTTGTTCTGCAGGTCGCCGAGGCCGATCCCGATGGACGGGACGGACAGCCCGGCGTCGGCCACCAGCGGGGCCAGCGCGTCGGCCCGCTTGCCGTAGAAGTTGTTCACCGCGCCCGAGGGCTCCGCGTTGCGGTAGCCGCAGGCGGCGAGGGCAGCCAGGGTGGTCTCGGGGGCGGTCGGCATGGTGGCCCGCACCGTGTAGAGGACCAGGCCAATCCGGTCGTCGGGTAGCGCCCGGGTCCCGGGGGTCGGCTGCGGCGTACCGATCTCGGAGTTGGCCGCCGCCCGGACGAGGCTCGCGCCCTCCTCGGCGGAGATGACGTCGTCCTGGCGCAGCGCGGTGGCCAGCCCGCTGACGGTACGCACGAAGCTGCCGTGGTCGGCGAACGGTGCGGCGGCCCAGATGGCGTCCATGATCGTGCATCCGTCGCCGAGGTCACGGTTCGGTACGCCGGAGTCGGCTGTGCCCCGGCCGAAGTAGACCGTGGCCGAGGTGGTGTAGCCCCAGGGGCAGTTATCGGCGACCGCGGCGGGAGCGGTCGGATCGCCGGCGGCCGAGGCCGGGCTCGGGGTCAACAGCAGGGTCGCGGCGAGTGCGGCGGCGAGCAGGTGACGCGCTCGGGTCGGGCGGGCGAAGCTGGCATTCATGGGTTCTCCCGATGGGTGAGGCAGGTGGACCGGGGCGGTGGTGGGGGGGGGGCGGGCCACCCCCCCCCCCCGCCGG
>NZ_JBSGJR010000228.1:0-9747 GCF_053605645.1 Micromonospora sp. NPDC003776 | reverse complement strand
GGCCGGGTCTGCGCGGGCCCGGCCGCCGGCTCGGGAGCCGGGTCCTCGACCAGCCGCCAGGCGCTCATCGGGCACCCCGCAGGTCGATCATGCGCTGGTAGCTGCGCTCGGCCGCGCCCAGCGAACCGGGCGGGTTCGGCTGCGCGCCGGGCGCCGAGTCCTGCTCCCAGAGGAACTCGAAGCGGCCCCGGCCGGTCAGCTCGCCGAAGAAGTCGGCGAACGGAATGACGCCCGCGCCGAACTCCACGTCGGCGTAGGAGTTGCCCTGCTGCGGGTCGGGCAGCGGCACGCCGTCCTTGACGTGGAACAGCGGATAGCGCTCCGGGTGGGCGTTGACGTAGTCGACCGGCCGGAAACCGGGGTACTTCCGCGCCCCGCCGTACGCCCAGAGGATGTCCATCTCCAGGAAGACGTACCGGGGGTCGGTGAGCTCCAGGAAGAGGTCGTACAGCCGGATGTCCGGGCGGTCCGTGGCGAAGGCGAACTCGATGGTGTGGTTGTGCTGGTAGAGCTTCAGCCCCCGGGCGGCGGCCGCCTCGCCCCAGGCGTTGAACTCGGCCGCGGCCGCCTGGTAGCCGGCGACGGTCCGGTTGCCGGTGGGCGCCTCGGCGGTGCCGACGGCCGGCATGCCGAGGATCTCGGCGACGTCCAGCTCCCACTCCAGGTTGGTGCGGAAGTCCCGCAGCCCTCGGTGGCTGCCCGCCGCCTTCAGCCCGTTGTCGTCGAGCAGCCGGCGGATCTGCTGCGGGGTGATCGCGCCGACCGCACCCTGGGTGTAGCCGGCGAACTCGACCTCCCGGTAGCCGATCCGGGACAGCTCCTCGAAGACGGCCGCGAAGCCGATCTGGCTGATCTTGTCCCGGACGCTGTAGAGCTGGATGCCCACGTGCCCCTGCGGGATGAGCTTGCCCTGGCCGCCCTGGTCGGCCCCGGCCGGCAGCGCGCCGGCCAGGCTGGCCGCGCTGACCGCGACCGTCGACCCGGCGAGCCCTCGCAGGAGAGTACGCCGGTCGATCCTGTTCCTTGCCATGATGTGTCCCTTTCCTTGGCTCAGCAGCAGGTGCCCGCGGCGCCGCCCGGGCAGCAGGCGGTCAGCGGGGCGACCCGCACGTTCCGGAAGCTGATGACGTCGCCGGTGCCGTGGTTCTGCAGGCCGACGTATCCGCTGGCGTTCTGCCGCCCGGCGCCGCCCGGGTCGTCCGCGCGGGGCGGGCTGAAGACGGCGTCGGGGGTGTTGACGTACTCGTTGATCAGCACGCCGTTGCGGAAGACGGAGTAGTGCTGGCCGACCACGCGGATCTCGTAGTCGTTCCAGGTGCCCTTCGGGGTGACGCCGGCGCCGGCCAGGTCGACCCGGTCGAAGCCGTACACCGAGCCGCTCTTGTACTGGTCGCCGTCGGGCCGGTCGAAGATCTGGAGTTCGTGGCCGTACTTGATGGCGACCCACTCCGGGCGGGACTCGGCCGGGTGGTTGCGGACATCGGGGAAGCGGACGAAGACGCCGCTGTTGGCCCGGCCGTCCCCGGGGGCGTCGTCGCGCCACTGCAGCTTCAGCGAGAAGTCGCCGTACGCGGAGACCGGGTACCAGAGCATGCCGAGCCCGGGCACCGCCGTGCTGGTGACCGAGCCGTCGGCGTTGCGGGTGAAGCCACCGGCACCGACGTGCTGCCAGCGGCCGAAGGACGCCGGCGTGGAGTCGAGGATCGGCTGGTAGCCGTCTTTGCCGGCCGGCTTGCCGACGCCGGAGCGGCCGGCTGCGCTGGCCAGCTTGCCGTGTTCCTGCTCGGTGATGACCCCCAGGTGGTGCAGGTGCTCGGCGACCGCGGTGACGTAGGAGACGAAGGCGCCGTGGTTGGCCCAGCTCTTCTCGTCCTCGATGACGTTGTTGATCGTGCAGTCACCGTCGACCACCCGGTTCGGTACGCCGCTGTCGACGGTGCCGAGCCAGACGGTGGGCCGGGTGTCCTTCACGCAGTCGGGCCGCGGCCCGCTGGCCACCACGGTGAAGGCGACCGAGGCGGCGCCCGAGGTGTTGCCCGCCTTGTCGGTGGCGCGGTAGGTCAGCGTGTGCTGGCCGGCCCGGTCGACGGTGACCGGGGCGGAGTAGCGGGCGTACAGCTCGCCGTCGAGGGAGTACTCGATCCGGTCGACGCCGGAGCCGCTGTCGGCGGCGGTCAGGGTCACCGTGGCGCTGCCCACGTACGCCCCGTCGTCGTCGAGCTGGCCGGTGAGGGCGGCGCTGACGGTCGGCGGGGTGGTGTCCGGCGCGGGCGGGTCGACCACGGTGAACGACGCGGTCTGCGGCGACGAGGTGTTGCCGGCCTTGTCGGTGGCCCGGTAGCTCACTGTGTGCTGGCCGACCTGGTTCACGGTGACCGGCGCGGTGTACGCGGCGTAGGGCTGCCCGTCGAGCGAGTACTCGACCCGGTCCACCCCCGACCCGCTGTCGGCGGCGGTCAGGGTGACCGTGGCGCCGCCCACGTACGCCCCGTTGGCGTCCTTCTGTCCGGTCACGGCGGCGGTGACGGTCGGCGGGGTGGTGTCGGAGGGGGCCGGCTCGACCACCGTGAACGACACCTGCTGCGCCGACGAGGTGTTGCCCGCCTTGTCGGTGGCCCGGTAACTCACCGTGTGCTGGCCGGTCTGGTTGACCGTCACCGGCGCGGAGTAGGCCGCGTAGGCGCCGCCGTCGAGCGCGTACTCGACCTTCGCGACCCCGGACTCGGTGTCGCTGGCGGAGAGGGTGACCGTCGCGCTGCCCACGTACGCCCCGTTGGCGTCCTTCTGGCCGGTCACGGCGGCGGTGACGGTCGGCGGGGTGGTGTCCGTGGGGGCGGGCTCGACCACCCGGAACGACACCTGCTGCGCCGAGGAGGTGTTGCCGGCCTTGTCGGTTGCCCGGTAACTGACCGTGTGCTGGCCCGGCTGGTTGACCACGACCGGCGCGGCGTAGGCCGCGTAGGGCTGCCCGTCGAGCGAGTACTCGACCCGGTCGACGCCGGAGCCGCTGTCGGCCGCGGTCAGGGTCACGGTGGCCGCGTTGACGTAGTTGCCGTCGGCGTCCCTGGTTCCGGTCACCGCGGCGGTGACCGTCGGCGGGGTGGTGTCCGACGGGGCCGGCTCGACCACCGTGAACGACACCTGCTGCGCCGACGAGGTGTTGCCCGCCTTGTCGGTGGCCCGGTAACTCACCGTGTGCTGGCCGGTCTGGTTGACCGTGACCGGCGCGGTGTAGGCCGCGTAGGCGCCGCCGTCCAGCGAGTACTCGACCCGCTCCACCCCGGACTCGGTGTCCGTGGCGGAGAGCGTGACGGTCGCGCTGCCGACGTAGGCGCCGTTGGCGTCCCTCTGCCCGGTGACCGCGGCGGTGACCGTCGGCGGGGTGGTGTCCGTGGGGGCGGGCTCGACGACGGTGAAGGACACCTGCTGCACCGGCGAGGTGTTGCCCGCCTTGTCGGTGGCCCGGTAACTCACCGTGTGCTGGCCCGGCTGGTTCACCGTCACCGGCGCCGAGTAGGTGCCGTACGTGCCGCCGTCCAGGGCGTACTCGACCCGGTCCACGCCGGACCCGCTGTCGGAGGCGGACAGGGTCACCGTGGCGCTGCCCACGTACGCGCCGGTGGCGTCCTTCTCCCCGGTCACCGCGGCGGTGACGGTGGGCGCCGTGGTGTCCGAGCCGCCGCCGCTGACCACCAGCAGGCCGGTCATGCCGCCGTGGCCGGGGATCGAGCAGAAGTACCGGTAGGTGCCCGGGGAGAGCACCACGTCGACCGTCCAGCGACCCCCGTTGGCGTCCGTCGGATCGGCCAGGATGTTGACGTCGACGTCGCTGTTGTAGCGCGGGTCGCCGGTCTCGAAGGTCAGCGTGTGCTGCATCCCGGTGGTGTTGCCGGTGGCGGCGCTGTTCTCGAAGACGAGGGTGGCCGGACCGGCGACGGCGGTGGTCGGCACCGACCGGTAGGCCAGGAAGTTGTCCCCCGCCGTCCAGGTGAGCACCTGGGCCTGCAGGGGCGCGGGGGCGGCGGCCGACGCGGACCGTTCCGGGCCGGTCGGCCGGGCGTTCGCCGGGGACGGGGAGAGGCCGGTGGTCAGCAGCGCCATGGCGGCGAGTGCAGCCACCGATCTCCGGAGCCGGCTCGGTGCGTGCCGGCGCGGCGGTGGATGTGAAGTCATGGGAAGCCTCTTTCGCGGTCCGGGAGACAGCGGGCGGAACGTGCGTCGGGTGTCGTCGGTCCGGCGATGCGGTGGATGCCGGTTCAGCTGCCCGTACGGCCCCTCCCAGGCCGCACGGGGTCCCGGCCGTGGCCGGCGGCCACGGTCGTCCGATGTGCATGGAGAGCTGCCACCGCGCCGGCGGCGGATCGCCGCGCACCGCGGTGCGTCGGAGCTGTCGGAGTCGGTCGGGTACGGACGTGCGGTCGGCCCGTGAGGCGGAGCCGCCGTGCTGGCGTTGACCCGGGGTACGGCCATCGCTGGCCGGTCGTGGTCACCTGACGGGTTGCGCCGCCGGTGGGCCACTGTCGAGGGCTACCGTGCCGGGTAGTTCATCTCGACGAAACATATTGATGGTGCCCGACACTACTGACTTACCCTCAGCGTGTCCATAGCTTTCGCTGGTTCCGTGACTACTTTTCTACGCAACAAACGAAAGTGGCCGGCGGAATCCTTCCACCGGCAGGATGGGCCCGTGCTGCTGCTGTTTCCCGCCGATCCGCTGCGCCCGCGCCGGCCCGACCCGCATTTCGCACCCGAGGCCGACGCCACCCGCGCGGCCGGGGCGGCGGTCGCCCTGGTCGACCACGACCTGCTCGCCGCGGGTGGGGACCCGGCCCGCGCGGTGGCCGGGGTACGCGCCCCCGGGCACGCCGTCTACCGGGGGTGGATGCTGTCGAGCAACCGGTACGCCGACCTCGCCGGAGCCCTGGCCGCCCGGGACGTGAGCCTCTGGACCACCCCGGCCCGGTACCGGCGCGCCCACGAGCTGCCCGGCTGGTACGCCGCGCTAGCCGCGGTCACCCCCACGTCCACCTGGACGGCCGGCGCGGACCGGGCCGCGTTCGACGAGGCCCGGCACGCCCTCGGCCCGGGACCGGCCGTGCTGCGCGACTATGTGAAGTCGGCCAAGCACCACTGGCACGAGGCCGCCTTCGTGCCGGACCTCGAGGACGGCGACGCCGCCTGGCGGATCGCCGGCCGGCTGCGGGAGCTGCGGCAGGACGACTTCACCGGCGGCTTCGTGCTGCGCCGCTTCGAGGCGCTCACCGGGGCGGAGGTGCGGACCTGGTGGATCGACGGTCGCTGCGCACTGGTCGGCGCGCACCCGGACACTCCGGAGGAGTCACCGGAGTCGGATCGGCCGGACGTCTCGTTGATCGCCTCGGCGGTCGCCGCGCTCGACCTGGCGTTCGTGACGGTCGACCTGGCTCGCCACGCCGACGGCCGGTGGCGGGTGGTCGAACTGGGCGACGGGCAGGTCAGCGACCGGCCCGCCAGCCTCGAGCCGGCGGCCCTGATCGCCGCCCTGGCCGCCGCGCTGCCCGCGGCCTGACCGCCGGCCGCCCGACTCGACCCGCGTCCCAAATAACGAGACGCAGCAAGAGCAACACCCCTGTCCCGCCACCCGCCCGGCGACCGCTGACACCACCCCCAGTGACATCGACCGTACGGATGATCATCGCGCGCTGTTCGGCACCCGCCGGCGAGCCGGACGGCCCCGGACTGATCAACAGCTTGACCGAGGGCGAATGTGCGCCATGAGCCAGCAGCGGCAATCGGCGCGAATCGTCTTCGCCGTCGTCCACTCGCGAGCGCATTAGCCCTGATCAGGGGCTATTGAAGATCATGGCTTCCTAATTTTTGCCAAACCGTGTCGTGATCGAAAGGCCACGGTTGCCCGGGTCACCCATTGCTCCGGCCCCGGGGCCGTGTGATTGTGCTGCCACGAGTCGCCGACCCCCGGCGGCTCAGGCGGTCGATCTGTCGAACCGGGGCCCCCGCCGGCAAGCCTCGGAGAGCGGCCGTCGCCCGCCTCACAGCTGTACCGCGCCACGCGCCCCTACCGGGCTCCGTGCGGCGCGCCTAGGAACAGGAGCAGACCCCCTTGAAGCTCTCACCCCGCCTCGCCGCGCTCTCCGGTGCGGCCGCGGCCGGCCTGATCGCCGCTGGCACCGCCGCGGCCGTGCAGGCCGCCCCGCCCAGTCCCACGCCCGACGCCGCCCAGGCCCGCGCCACCGCCGCCAAGTCGGCCAGCGCGCTGGTCGCCTCCCGCCCCTCGTACCTGCACGCGAGCGCCGACGAGGCGTTCGTGCAGAAGCAGGTTTTCTCCTCCGAGGGCACCCAGTACGTCTCCTACGAGCGCACCTACAAGGGCCTGCCGGTGACCGGCGGCGACTTCGTGCTGGCGACCGACTCCGCCGGCAACCTGAAGTACGCCTCGGTCGCGCAGGAGCGGGCCATCGGCAGCCTCGCCACCACGCCGAAGCTGACCTCGGCCGCCGCCGAGAAGACCGCCCGCGCTCAGCTCAGGACGGTCACCACCGTCGAGGGCAGCACCCTGGTCGTCTACACGCTCGGCGCGCAGCCGGCGCTGGCCTGGGAGACCACGGTGCGCGGCACCAGAGCCGACGGCCCGAGCCGGCTCACCGTCGACGTCGACGCCGTCACCGGCAAGGTCCTGCGGACGCAGGAGCACGTCGTGCGCGGCAGCGGCACCGGCGCCTGGAACGGCCCGGTCACCCTGAACACCACGCTGTCCGGCAGCACCTACTCCATGAAGGACCCGTCGCTGACCAACCTGAGCTGCCAGGACGCGGCCACCAACACCACGTTCACCGGCTCGGACGACGTCTGGGGCAACGGCACCGCCACCAACAAGGAGACCGGCTGCGTCGACGCGCTCTTCGGCGCCCAGACCGAGAACAAGATGCTCTCGGCGTGGCTGGGCCGTAACGGCGCCGACGGCAACGGCGGCTACTGGCCGCTGCGGGTCGGCCTGAACGACCAGAACGCCTACTACGACGGCACCCAGGTCCAGATCGGCAAGAACACCGCCGGTGGCTGGATCGGCTCGCTGGACGTGGTGGCGCACGAGATCGGTCACGGCATCGACGACCACACCCCGGGCGGCATCTCCGGCAGCGGCACCCAGGAGTTCGTCGCGGACACCTTCGGCGCGGCCACCGAGTGGTACGCCAACGAGCCGTCCACCTACGACGCTCCGGACTTCCTGGTCGGCGAGAAGGTCAACCTGGTGGGCAGCGGCCCGATCCGCAACATGTACAACCCGTCGGCGCTGGGCGACCCGAACTGCTACTCCAGCAGCATCCCGAGCACCGAGGTGCACGCCGCCGCCGGCCCCGGCAACCACTGGTTCTACCTGCTGGCCATGGGCAGCAGCCCGACCAACGGCCAGCCGACCAGCCCGACCTGCAACAGCAGCAGCGTGACCGGCCTGGGCATCCAGAAGGCCATCAAGATCATGTACAACGCGATGCTGCTGAAGACCACGTCGTCGTCGTACCTGAAGTACCGCACCTGGACCCTGCAGGCGGCGAAGAACCTCTACGGCAGCACCAGCTGCACCGAGTTCAACACCGTCAAGGCCGCCTGGGACGCGGTCAGCGTGCCGGCCCAGTCCGGCGACCCGACCTGCTCCAGCAGCAGCCCGACGCCGACCCCGACCACCACGACCACCCCGCCGTCCGGCTGCTCCGGCCAGAAGCTGGCCAACCCCGGCTTCGAGTCCGGCAACGTGAGCTGGAGCGCCTCCTCCGGCGTCATCGGCCAGTACGGCTCCCAGGGCCAGCCGACCCACAGCGGCACCTGGAACGCCTGGATGGACGGCTACGGCTCGTCGCACACCGACACCCTGTCCCAGTCGGTGACGATCCCGTCGGGTTGCCGGGCGACGCTGACCTTCTGGCTGCACATCGACACTGCGGAGTCGGGCTCCACGGCCTACGACAAGCTGACCGTCAAGGCGGGTAGCACCACCCTGGCCACCTACTCCAACGTGAACGCCGCCTCCGGTTACGTGCAGCGGTCCTTCGACATCTCGTCGCTGGCCGGCACCACGGCCACCATCTCGTTCAGCGGGGTGGAGGACGTCTCCCTGCAGACCTCGTTCGTCATCGACGACACCGCAGTCAACCTGAGCTGAGCAACAACGGAGCGGTCGGCCGTCGTCCTCCCGACGGCCGGCCGCTTCGTCGTGTCAGCCCTCGGCGGCGGCGGGGGACGCCGGCGTCAGGCGGAGCGGTCGGCCCGGGCGGCGCCGTCCCCGGCCCGGTTGAGCCGGGCGACCACGCCCTCCATCGCCTGGCTGAACATCGCCATCTGCCGCATCGACTGCTCCTGAAGGCCGCCGAGGCACTCCCACCCCGCCGTGGCCAGCGCCGGGTCGACGGTCACGGACTCGATGCGGCCACCCTGGACCGCCACGGCCCGCACCCGGCCGCCGTCCGCCGCTCCCTCGGCGCGCAGCAGTCGCCCGGGATCACCGTCGGTGTCCTCGGCGGCGCGGGCCCGCATGGACGACAACGCCTGCTGGGTCTGGGTGAGCAGCTCGTCGAGGCTCGCGGCCGCGGAGAACGGGTCGTAGGTCATAGCCGCGCTTTCTTCACGTCTTTCCGGAAGCACCGTGACGATAGCAACCACCGCCGACGGCGGCGGTGCGCGCACCGCGTCAGAACGTCCGCCGGTACAGCGAGCAGCCCTGGCACACCTGCGGCGGCGTGTCGCCGGTCAGTCGCCGACGGAACTCGCGGTACTCCTCGCCGTACCAGATTTCGGGAAACGACCGCTCGCCGACCGTGCCGAGGCGCACCCGGTCGTCGCCCATCACCATGCAGCAGGGCTGCACCACGCCGGTGCTGGTGATGTAGGACGCGTCCCACGGCCAGGAGCAGCCGGGCCCGCCGGCGGGGCCGGGCTGCGGCGCGGCGGTGCGAGGCAGGCGCAGGCGTACGCCGAGCCGGTCGGCCTCGGCCGCGGCCCGGGCGAAGGCCCCGGCGGCCCGCTCCGCGTCCACCCCGGTCCAGAGCGCCTGGTCGGCGGTGAACTCGCGGATCTGGGCGTACCGGCCGGCCGGGTCGGCGTCGGAGAAGCTGTGCGACAGGTTCTGCACGTGCAGTTCGTCGACCCCGATCCGCCCCAGCAGCCGGACCAGTTCGGGCAGCTCGTCCACCGTGTCCCGCATGGCGACGAAGACGACCCGGATCCACGGGGTGTCGCTGCCGGCCGCCCGCTTCGCCGCCACCAGGCCGGCCAGGTTCGCCACCACGGTGTCGAAGTCGGCGCCGTCGCGCACCCGCTCGTACGCCTCGGCCCGGGCGCCGTCCAGCGAGACATGCATCCAGCCGACCCCGCTGGCCACCAGTTCCTCGGCCCGCCGCCGGCTCAGCAGGGTGGCGTTGGTGTTGAACCCGACCACGATGTCCCGCGCCACCGCGGCCGCGACCATCTCCATCAGGTACGGCGACAGCAGCGGTTCGCCGAGCCCCTGCAGGGTGAGTTCCCGCAGTCCCGGCACGTCGTCCACGACCCGGTGGAACAGCTCCGGCCGCATCGCGCCGGCCAGCTTGTTGACCGGCGGCCGGTAGCGGACCAGGCACATCAGGCAGCGCAGGTTGCACGCGGAGGTCACCTCCAGTTGGAGGTTCGTCGGCAGCGGCGGATCGTCGACGGCGACCGGCATGCCCCCGAGTGCCCTGGTCCGCCGCCGCTAAACCGGGCCATCCGGAATGCCGC
>NZ_JBSGJR010000227.1:0-9771 GCF_053605645.1 Micromonospora sp. NPDC003776 | reverse complement strand
GCCGCGGCGGCGCGGTCCGCCGGCTGGTTCCGGCCCACCCGTCGGGTTCCACCGCCGCAGCGGCCGATGCCACTGCCACGCGCCGCCTGACAACCGGCTCGGCACTGACCACGCCCTCGTGCCCCTGCGGGCAGCCACTGATCGGCTGCCCATCGAGACACGACGGCAGCCACCCTGTCGTGCCGGGCCGGACGCAATTGGCTATGACCGACGAGACGGGCTCCACCGGGACTGCCACATTTGGCCCCCCACGGGCCGGTTTCACCGAAAACCAAGACGCTGTACGTGCGCAGCCCTGCCGGTCTCTGCCGGCGCTTCTACGGCCTGGCGACCGGCGTCCGGAAGTAAACAGGTGAGCTATCTCCGCGTCGGCCCGATGGGCGCTCCCGAGGTACGCGCCACCGCCGCTGCGCGCCTCAGCTGAGCGAGCACACCAGCTGCAGGGCCTCGCGTTGCGCTTCGTGGCGGGCGGACTCCGGCCGTTCACGCCTGAACTCGGTTCGCCAGAAGCGGACTCTTCTGCCGTCAGCCCTGCGCGTGATGTCTCAGCGCGGGGTCATGCTGAGTAATCGTGAGGCCGGCACGGAGGAGGCGATCGGTGCTGCCTACGGCGCTGTCTCAATGCTGTTCCTTAGGAGAGATGCGCCAAGGCGAAGGCGCCGGGCGAGGCTGCGGTCGCCCGGCGGATGACCACGTAACGGGTTCTCGGGCAGACGCCAGGAGTCTTGGTCGGCCACGTTATCTATCAGGCGCTTTTATATTTGCGGTGACCAACAGCCTACCGATCGAGCTGGCATCCATCCTCGCCGCCCGGGTTGAAATCGGCTCGCTGAGCCATGCATGTCCAATTCATCAGGGCAGTGCTGCTGCAAGAATGAAGCGTGAGGAGAGAGGGACAACGCCCGCTCTGCCCCTGGATGCCTGTGCGACCGTCTGTCGGCTTGCGACAGTGACGGATATACGACTGCGGAGGCAAGCAACCACATGCACATCCGCGACGTCTGTCAATTGGAACGTCACTCGACAGAGCGGGGAATGCATCGATGACAGTACGAAGAGTGCTGGCCGTGGTTGCCGCAGTAGCGGCCGTGGTGAGCGGGGGCTCGGTCGCGGTCGCAGCACCAGCCGAGCCGCAGTTGCGGTTCGTCGCCGCAGCACGCTCGGTGACCGTGGAATCCTACCCGGACTACGGTGTCGCGCTGGACCTGGGCACTAACCTGGTGGCCGGCAAGAGTCCCTTCGAGGTGCGGCTCAAGCGTGGCTCGTACGGCGATCCCATCATGGCCGAGCAGATCGTCAACGGCTCAGCCGCCAAGCGCGTTGCGCTGCCCGTTGGACTGGTGACCGACTTCGCCGGGTTCCCGGCGTTCACCCACGTAACCATCACCGGTGGGGACGGCGCGGTCGTCCTCGAACGCGACGAGAGCTTCTGCCCGAACTCCTGGTACACGACACGGACCCGGCCGGACGCGCCGGACAGGTCGCCGTACCCGCAGGACTGCCCGACCAACCCGTTCACCATCGGCTCGGTGTGGGGCATCCAGGCCGGGTGGAGTGCCCCAGCCGGCATGCCGTGGTGGCAGGCCGAGCCGGTCGACCTGGCCGCAGGCACCTACACCGCGATGGTCCGGGTGAACCAGCCGTACCTCGACCTGTTCGGCATCCCGGCCGACCAGGCGTCGGTGACCATCGAGCTCAACGTGCGCGAATACCAGGGCGACCGGCTTCGGGCCGCGACAGGCGCGAACGCCGCCCGGACCGGCGCAACCCTGACCCCGGGCACCCGCCCGGCGGGCAAGAACAGCATCCCGAAGAACGGACCCAGGCCAGACCTCCGCTCGCTACCCGCATGGGGGATCCAGATCGGCGGATACGGTGAGAGCGACGGCCGTGACTACCTGTCGTTCAACGCCACCGTATGGGACGCCGGCCAGTCGCCGCTGGTGGTGGATGGCTTCCGGCGCTCCGGCGAGGATGTGATGGACGCCTACCAGTACTTCTACGACGCGAAGGGCAAGCAGACCGGGTACGCGCAGGTGGGCACCATGGAGTGGGACGCTCGGGACGGCCACCACCACTGGCACTTCACTGACTTTGCCCAGTACCGGTTACTGGACGAGAACGCTCAGCTGGCGGTGCGTAGCGGCAAGGAAGCCTTCTGCCTCGCCAACACAGACGCGGTCGACTACACCCTGCCGAGCGCCAACTGGCGGCCAGGCAACACTGACCTGCACACCGCCTGCGGTGACCAGTCCTCCCTGGCCGTCCGCGAGGTGCTCGATGTCGGCTCGGGCGACACCTACGGGCAGTACCTGCCGGGCCAGTCGTTCGACATCACCGATCTGCCCAACGGCACCTACTACATCGAGGTGGCCGCCAACCCGGGCGGCCGGCTGTACGAGTCGGACACCACGAACAACACCTCGCGGCGCAAGGTGATCCTCGGCGGCGAGCCGGGTGCTCGCACCGTTGAAGTCCCACCGCACCAGGGAATCATTGGCTGACCACGGATATTCCGGCGCTGGTCGTCGCTCGCACATCGGCGAAGCGACGACCAGCGCCCAGCGGACGATCTGAGGAAGGTGCGGGCCCTCTCCAAGAACGGGGCCTTCCGCCCGATGAGCAGCCGTCGGCACCGGGCACCGGGCACCGGGCAAGCTTGAGTCGAGCAGACAGTTGGCTATTGGCGTTGCCGATGGCGCCGGATCTGCTCCTCGAGCACTGCGAGGCGCGCATGAATATCAGCCAGCTGCGCTGCCGCGTGCTTAGCGCGAACGTGCAGGTCCGCCAGATCCCGGCTGAGTTGGTCTTCGGTGTGACCCGCGACAGGCGCGGGCACCTCCGCGGTGGTCATCCCTGATCTCCCCATGCTTGCGCAACCCGCAGAGGGGCAGCGAGTTGCGCAGACCGTACCCAGCTCACCGAGCACGAAAACCACCGGCACCGGGACGTCACCGTGGGACTGCACAACCAGGGTCCACGGCCTCGTTCAGGACGGGCAGTTGAAGCCGGATGCCGTTGAGGACCTGACCAAGCGGCTGCGGGACGCTGCAGAGAAGTTCGCCGAGGTGCGGACTCCACGCCGAGCTGCAGCACCTGGTCGCGCGGGCCCGCGCCGACCGTCACGTGGCCGCCTTCTCCCTACCGCCAGGTCCGCGAGCTGGTCGGCGACGAGCCGGCACACTGCCGCGCCGGACACGCCTACGCCGGCGGATCCGCCACCCGGCCAGTCCGCGACTGGTGGCCCTGCTGCTGCGGCGGGCACCTCGTGCTGCGCTGCAGCCGCTGCCCCGACATCGTGGCGGACCCGCCCGTGAGCGCCGACTGCGACACGAAGGGGCGGGCCGCGTCTCCGTGACCCACCCCGGTTGGTCCGTTAGCGGACTAGCCTCGCGTCGGTGACCGTCCAGGTCGGCCCGGTCTGGTGGAACGAACAGATCAACCTTCACGGGACAGCCCACCCGCGGCGGTTCGAAACCCGGCGAGACGCCGGCGCACCGGCCGCGGGTCGCGCCCTTGACCGGCTGCGCACACTGGGGGCAGGCAGCTCACACGGCGGAGGTCGAAATGCGCTGGCTCATTCTTCTGATCATCATCGCGGCGGCCGTGGCTGCCGCCGGACTGTGGCGCCACAGCCGGCGGGCCCCCGTCGACGGCAGCGAGGTACGTGACCTGCAGGCATCGGCCGAGGCCCGCCGCCGGCTCGACGACCACCGCAACCGGACGGACGGCAGCAACATCGACAGCCGCGGCGTGGGCGGCGGGAGTCTCTGACCTAACCGGCCGGTCGCTAGCGGCTGGCGCTCAACGGCAGGCACCTGCCCGGACGTGCACACCGCACCACGGCGGCAGGTCGGCCGCCCACACCCGCCAGCTCGACCCAGTCGCGTGGCGTCCGCGCGTTCTAGCCTACCCCTCCTCACGGCCGAGCACTCCAGCCGGTCCTCCATCGAGGACACCCAGCCCCTAGATCATTCTGTTCGGTGTTCTTAGAGGTCCTAACAAAGTCGTGCGACGTGTCGGTACGTGATGATGCAGGTGGCGAGGGCGAGGAAGGCTTCGTGGATGTCGTCGCGGCGCTCCCAGCGGATGCGTCGCCGTCTCATGCCGTGGTACCAGGCGATCGTGCGCTCAACCAGTCACCGGACCACTCCGAGGCCGGAGCCGTGGGGTTGACCGCGGCGGGCGATGCGCGGGCGGGCCCTTGGCGCTACCGTTTCGCGGTACTTGTCGTGGTCGTAGGCACGGTCGGCAAAAAGGGTTGGTCGGGACGTCGGCGGGGCCGGTCGCGCCGATTGCGTACCGGTGGGATCTTGTCGATCAGCGGGAGCAGTTCGGTGACGTCGTGGCGGTTACCGCCGGTCAGCGACACCGCGAGGGGGATGCCGGCGTTCTCGGTCAGGAGGTGATGCTTCGAGCCCGGGCAGGCGCGGTCGACCGGGCTCGGGCCGCTCTTGGGCCACGTCGGGCAGCGCGCACATGCGAGGAGTCGATCACAGCACGCGACCAATCGAGCTTGCCGGCCGCCTGCAGCTCGGCCAGCAGCAGCTCGTGCAGCCGCTGCCACACCCCGGCCCGGTTCCACTCCTCCAGACGCCGGGATGCCACGTCTCCGTCGATGCCGAGATCGCGCCACTGTCCGGTAGTGGCCGAGACATTGCGCACCGTAGTCAGACGTGCCATAAATGCCGCGTGGGAGCCGGAAGGAGCACCACCGGCCGACGCGGCCGCCCGTACCGGACGAATGCCGGACCGGCCGACCGGCAGCGCCTGCCCGCGCACCAGCATCGGGTGGGCTGGCTGCTGCGGGTCAACCGGCTTTACGGGCCGAGCGAGCGGTGGCTGCGGTCGGCGGCCTTCGCCGAGGCGTTCCAGGGCGGCTGCTGGGCCGAGCAGGCCAGCATCTACCAGATCTCGCGCTGGGAGACGGCGGCAGTGAATGCCCCGTACCTGGCCATCCGCCGGTACGAGGAGCTACTGGGCCTGCCATCGCACCACCTCGTCGCGCTCGTGGACACCATTCACCGGGATGGGACGCCCACAAGGAAGGTGCCGCCGGCGCTGGCGCGGTTGCCGGACCGGATGGCCGCGTCGGATCGCCTCGACGAGCTCGTGGAACGGGCGGCTTCCTCGACGGACCTGCTCACCGGTGTCGAGTGGGACGAGCTGACGCGACGGTTGGCGGCCGCACCGGGGATGGTGATCACGCCGCACCGGGTGTGGGCGGACATCGCCGAGCGGCTGCTCAGCGAGACCATCGTCGCCGACGGGATCGCCTGGATGCAGCGCTACGAGGCGCTGAGCCGTCTCCTGGCACATCCCGTTGGTCAGCAGGCGGCGGTCGCCGCGTGCGCGAGTCTCGCGGCGGACCCCACGAACCAGGTATTCGTCGAAACCGTGAGTGTTCTGGACGCCAGCGACCATCCCGACGCAAACCGGCATGTGCTGCAACAGCTCCTCCACCCCACCAACGAACGTGCCCAGTACGGTGCCCTGCTGGCGAGCGTTCGCAAGCTGAGGTTCGGGCACTTCACCGATGCCGAGATGCCTCGTCTGTTGGCGGTCATCCAGGAGCTGACCTTCGACTCGACCCGGCGGGACGACATCCAGCCCCTGGCGGCCGAGCTGCTGCGTCGTCTGCCGAACACGATCTCGGCGGCGAGCCGCACCAGGCTGCAGGCACTGGCCACCGATCCAACCCTGGAACACGTGCTGCGAGCCGGCCGGCTGGCCGATCAGGAGGCCAGCCAGCGCCTAGTGACCCGGCTCGCTGGCGCGGTGACGGCGGGGATGCCCCGCGATGTCCCAACCTTCCGCGACGACGTGCTGCCCGTCCTGCTGGACGAGATGTTGTTCCACCCGGTGTTCGACGTCCGGCTTTTGGCGGCCATCACGGTCAGCGGCACCCCGTATCGCCGGCCGCTCGCCGCCGTCCTCGCCGCGCAGCTTGCCCGCCCCGCAGTCCTGGGCGCATCGGTGGCACCCGCCATGATTGAGGCGCTGCGGCTGGTCGGCGGAGCAGAGCAGCGCGCGGTGATCGAGCGGCTGATCACCGCCAACGGCGTGCCAGCTCGGATCACGGTGGCCTCGGCCCAGGCCATCGGGCACGTCGGCGGGCGTAGTGAGGACCGATTCTGGAGGCAGGCCATCACGTACCACGCGGGGCTGTGGCAGCGTACCCGGCGGCCGGCCCACGCATCGGCGCTGAGCAGCCTGACCTACGGCTTGGGCATGACCCGCAACCGCGCCATGTTGCACCGGCTTCGCGCCGACGACCAGATGCCCGAGCAGGTGCGGGCCGCCGCCACCTGGTGGCTCAATCTGTCGACCGTCGTGTATGAGAGCGCCAACCAGTAAATCCCTTCCAACGGGCCGTCGCAGCGGGCCGCAGCTTGACCGGTGGCGGTCGGCGAGACTCGCCGGGGGTACATCCGTCCGTTGCTCCCCGGGCCGATCCGCACCACCCTCGACATCGTCGACGACGTGGCCGCCAGGAAAGGTGTGTCGAGGCCCGGCTCGTAATGCGGCGACGTTGACATCCGCCGGCAGCGAGAGTTGCACGTCGGTTCGGGAGAGTGGTCCCACGAACCGGACCGGACAAGAGCGCGCTTCTCTCGACCCACGGGGCCGGTGCGCCTGCGTCGATAGCCAGCCCCCGCCGGTCCGCATCTCTCTCAACCACACGTCGAGCGTCCGGCGTCAGCAGACTAGCGACCCGAGCAGCCGCCTCACCATCAGCCACCACCGGCGTCGACGGCACCGTCTCCTGGTCGGTTCCTGCGGCAGTTTTGACCATCGTGCGAGAGGTGCCAGCTGCTGGCGGCCGGCGTCGACGAGCCGTACCGGGCATGGTCGCTTGACGTTCGGGGCCGACTCGCAGCAAGGCTCGCGCGGCCTTTGCTGCTTCGCTGCCTGACGCCTCGCTTACAGTTCTGGACGCTTCGTCCGTCGGGGTCCGTCGGCGTCGCTGGCCTCCAGCCACGGTCCAGCGTCGGTTATTACTGGCCGGCTCCGTCCGCGCCGGTTGCTGCCACTCGGCAGATGGGCGGCGGCGCTCGGGACAGTGGTCCTCGTCCAGGAGGCCAAACGCCTCCGGCGCGTCATCCAGAAATTGGCGGTATTGCGGCCGGATGCTCCGCTCTGGCTGCGATGGCCGCGGCTAGACGTTGCCCGTCGGACGGACCCAAGCCGCCGAGGCGGTCAGCGGCGTCCTCAAGCTGCTGAACGGCGATGTCCGGGTGAAGTGTCTCGTCGTCGCACAGCTCGAAGAACGCCAGACAGTCGAGCAGGCTGTCGAGCACTGCCGTAAAGATCGGATCATCTGACACGCCCGCATGCTAGAACGTTCAGACGTTGAAGCGGAACTGCTCGGCCGCTGCGACGTCTTACTCACAAGCTGTGTTCGGATGGCGGGCCGTGTTTGTTGTATCCACGACTTCGGGCGACTGTCCGCACGTGGCAGCCGGCGGTCGTCTTTTTCCCGACCGGTCGCTATCATCGCTGCTGTCGACAGCCCCCTATGGTTTGGTCGCCAGCCTGCTCCAATTCGGCGCTGTTCCGTTCGCCCATAGGCCACGGAACCCAGGCTTGATCGATATCGGCGAAAGGTCGGCTGTGCTCAGCGCTCGTGGCAGCCCGCCCGGCCACGCCGGATTGCTCAGGATGCGGAGTTGGCGCATGAAACTGCAGACGAGACACTGACACGGAAACGCCGACGGCGGCGCGGGTAACCACCCGTGCCGCCGTCGCTCGTCGTGGAAGTCAGCCCTTCTTGGTCAGGCTGAGCAGGTAGTACTTGTCCCCGGTGCGCTCGTTGCCCCAGAAGACGTAGCCGTCCTCGCCCTCCGTCGGGGCCTGCTTGGCCCCTGGGTCCCGAATCGTTGTGAGGCGACGATCCGGGACCCCATGCCGATCGTACGGCTAGCCAGTTACGGACACGGAGATTTCGCGTTGTAGTTCAAAGGACCGGAGACAAAGCCGATGAAGTTCGTGGTGCTTAGGTTCGAGTTGTAGGGAACGTACCCCTTATTCCAACAGGCGTACTGGGTCGTGGCTCGAAGTTCGGTGTGGACGTGGGGGCCAGTCCAGCAGGAAGCCCCGCCGGGGCCCGGGCCACCTCCGTTGCCGTTGGCGAGGTTGGCCATGTTGCCGAGGTACGTTCCCCAGCGGCCGACCGTCTGCCCCACGTAGAGGGAGCCGTTGCGGTCAAGATGCGCATACGTGACTTGCCCGTACGACGCGCCGTTGTAGAGGATTTCTACGGTGACCAGATCGCCGCCCCCGCCGAGCCGGCAGGCGCTGTCGTCGATAATCTGGGTAACCCGGGTGGTGACGGCGTTGTTGTAGGCGGAGTCCGACGGTGCGACGTATAGGTAGGCCGGCTGCCCAGATGAGCCGTCAGGCGTGTAGAGATCCGTACACCAGTCGTTCGTCGGAGCGGCCTTGGCTAGGCAGACGTGGCTCGATGGACTCTCGCCCCATCTCGCGTTGACCGGCGATCCGACCCAGATGAGCGGTGATTGGTAGGCGTATGCGGGCGCTGCAGTGAACACTCCGCCGAGGGCCGCAAGAGCCAGCGCTAGACCGACCGCGACCCGCCTTTTGATTTGCATGACATCTCCTCTTGTGAACTGGTCACCCCATGTGGTGTGGATACATCTTTATTCAGAAGTTGGCCTTCCTCCTCCTTGGCGCGTGAGGGTTAGTGCGACGGACGTCCCCTAGCACGAAACCGCTAGACCGAGATCGTGATACAAGCGATGAACCGGAATCTCTCCACCCGTGGAGGTGACCAAGGGTAGGTGCCAGGGAAGCTCTTCCACCGGTAATACGAACCGCACACACCGCTGCCAGAAGGGACCCAGCGATCGATGGTGAACAGCGAACCGCGAGGGCATCCCGTAGCGCTGGTGTACCAGACGCTTCCCGCCCATGCCTCGGTCGGGTCAGAGTTGTCACAGATCCATCCGGCCGTGTCAAGTACATAGATTGAGCCGATATACTGCGTGCGGTTGTTGTAATTCTTCGCGCCCGTGTTGACAGTGATCACGAGGCCGGCGCCGGCATAGCCGTTGACCGTGTCAGCCGCGGCAGGTTGGACCGCTATGAACGTCATTGCGCTGACGGCAATTACTAGTGTCGCGAACATGGTCGTAATGCGTTGCTTCGTGATCCGTCGTCGCCGGCTTGGTTTTTCCGGTTGGTTGACAGCGAACATTGCCGTCGTTTCGGGACCTTTAGCCATTGGTACCCTCCGTGTGCTCGAAGGTTGAGCCGACGAGGATCAGCATCCCGTGTGTGACAGTCCAGGGCCGACTCGTTGCACAGGCTGGCTTCGCTTGCAATAAATGCGTTGGGGTGTGCGGGCGGGGAGACAAGCGGCGCTCTGCCTACTCCGACCAAACAACAAGGGCCAGCACCTGCGCCGACTCGTACTGCCCCGTCAGGGCCTCTCGCAGCCTCGCGGCTGCCGCACCCTGGCCGTCCCCGTCCGCAGCGCGGGCCAGCTCGTGCGCGGCGTCGGCCAGGCGTACGGCCTTCACGGCGTACGGAGGGAGGACAGGAAGCTATCGTGCCAGTGGCCCATCAGGACGACCATTCCCCGGCCGCCGCCGGGCGGTTGCCTGCCGCCGGCCAGGGCGGTCGTGTCTCCCACCCGACAGTGCGCCGGCCCGTCACTGGCCACCAGCCGGCCCTGGCCGGCGGCATGATCGACCGATGCGACTACGACACACCCTCGCCGTTCTCACCGCGGCCGGGCTGCTCCTCGCC
>NZ_JBSGJR010000226.1:0-9772 GCF_053605645.1 Micromonospora sp. NPDC003776 | reverse complement strand
CTCCGGCCGGGGCACGGACCCGGTGCGTCCCGGCCGCGGCGCCGTGTCGGGAGCCCTCGCACGCCACGCCCGGGCGAGACGACGGGACCGCGGGGGACCGGCTAGCGTTCTGGCGTGACCCACGCTGCTCCCGTCTCCCCCGTCGACCGCGCCGGTCTGCGCCAGCGGATCGACAAGTCGCTCACCGAGTTCCTCGCCGGCCAGCGGAGCTGGCTGACGGCCGTCGACGACGGCCTGGTGCCGGTCGCCGAGGCGATCGAGGCGTTCGTGCTGGGCGGCGGGAAGCGGCTGCGCCCCGCCTTCGCGTACTGGGGCTACCGAGGCGCCGGCGGACTCGACTCCGACCAGGTGGTGAGCGCCCTGGCGGCGTTGGAGTTCGTGCAGGCCAGCGCCCTGATCCACGACGACCTGATGGACCGCTCGGACACCCGGCGCGGCGAGCCGGCGGTGCACCGGCGGTTCGCGGCCCGGCACCGGTCGGCGGGCTGGGGCGGCGACCCGGACGGGTTCGGGGATGCCGCCGCGATCCTCCTCGGTGACCTCTGCCTGGTCTGGTCGGACGAGCTGCTGCACTCGGCCGGCCTCGACCCGCGTACGGTGGCCCGAGCCCGGCCGGTCTTCGACGAAATGCGCACCGAGGTGACCGTCGGGCAGTACCTGGACGTGCTGACCCAGGCCACCGGGGACACCTCGCGGGAACGGGCCGGCAAGGTGGCCCGCTACAAGTCGGCGAAGTACACGGTCGAGCGGCCGCTGCTGCTGGGCGCCGCGCTGGCCGACGCGCCGGCCGAGGTGCACGCCGCCTACTCGGCGTACGGGCTGCCGCTGGGCGAGGCGTTCCAGCTCCGCGACGACGTGCTGGGCGTCTTCGGGGACCCGGAGCGCACCGGCAAGCCGGCCGGCGACGACCTGCGCGAGGGCAAGCGGACCTACCTGGTGGCGGCGGCCCTGGAGGCGGTCGACGAGGCCGGCCGGGAGCTGCTGCTCGGCGGGCTCGGCGACCCGGGGCTGGACGTCGACGGGGTGACGCGGCTGCGCGAGGTGATCACCGCGAGCGGGGCGCTGGAGCGCACCGAGCGGCGGATCGCCGCGCTGACCGAGAGCGCGCTGGCCGCCCTGGCCACCGTCGACCTGGACACCGAGGCCCGGCAGGCCCTGGTCGACCTGGCCATCGCCGCCACCCGCCGCACCGACTGACTCCCCTGTCCCGCTGCCCCGCCCGGCCGCGGCGCGGCGCGGCGTTGATCATGAGGTTGTTGCGGGACACCCGGAACGTCCCGGCCACAACCTCATGATCAACGCGGACGGTGGGGTGGGTCAGAAGCCGAGGGCCTGGGCCCGGCGCTTGACCTCGCGGGCCTGGTCGCCGCCGAGGGTGGCGGCGGGCGTGCCGGCGGCGAGGGTGGGGTCCTCCTCGTAGAGCCAGCGCAGGGCCGCCTCGTCGTCGTAGCCGGCGTCGGCGAGCAGGTTGAGCACGCCCGGCAGGTGCTTGAGCACGGTGCGGTTGGCCACCAGATCGGCCGGCACCCGGCGGACGCCGTCGCGGCGTACCGCAATCAGCTCGCGGTCCCGGATCATCTGGTGCACCTTGCTGATCGACAGGTCGAGGCGCTCGGCCACGTCCGGCAGGGTCAGCCAGCCGGCCGGGTCGGTGGGCCCGGGCAGGCCGGCGGCGGCCGGGTCGGCGGGTACGGAATCGGTCACCCGACCACCCTGCCACGTGCCGCGTCGGGCCCCGCACCGGCACCCCGTCGGAGGGGGCGACGGCCCTGGTCGGGAGGCCGGGCGCGCGCGGCGGGACGGTCGGGTCGCACCCCGGCTGTAGCATCCTGTTCAACCTTCACCCGACGGACACATAGACTCCCTGCCGATGGACACACAGGTCGCCGACACGTTGCTGGGCTCGCTGATCGACGGGCGCTACCGCATCCGCGGTCGCGTGGCTCGTGGCGGCATGGCGACCGTGTACACCGCCACCGACGAGCGCCTCGAGCGCACCGTGGCGGTCAAGATCATTCATCCGACCCAGGCGCCCGAGGCACGGGCCCGCCTGGCCGGGTTCGTGTCGCGGTTCACCGACGAGGCGAAGACGATCGCCCGGCTGACCCACCCCAACGTGGTGGCGGTCTACGACCAGGGCACCCACGGCGGCCTCCCCTACCTGGTGATGGAGTACGTGCGCGGGCGCACGCTGCGCGACGTGCTGACCGAGCGGCGCCGGCTCAACCCCGACGAGGCGCTGGCCATCGCCGAGCAGATGCTCGCCGCGATCGCCGCCGCACACCGGGCCGGCCTGGTGCACCGCGACGTCAAGCCGGAGAACGTCCTGGTCGCCGAGGCGCCCACCGGCGGCCCCGCCAACCTGGTGGACAGCGTCGTCAAGGTGGCCGACTTCGGGCTGGCCCGGGCGGTCGAGGCGAGCGCCGAGGAGGAGAACGGCAACCAGCTCATGGCGACCGTGGCGTACGTCGCCCCGGAGCTGGTCACTGAGGGGCGCGCCGACCCGCGCACCGACGTCTACTCGGCCGGCATCGTGCTGTTCGAGATGCTCACCGGACGGGTGCCGTACGACGGCGACCGCCCGGTGGAGGTCGCCTGGCAGCACGTCGACCGGGACGTGCCCGCGCCCTCGACGCTGGTCCCGGGCCTGCCGAAGGCCCTCGACGACCTCGTCGGCCGGGCCACCCGCCGGGATCCGGGCGCCCGTCCCACCGACGCCGGCGCGCTGCTGGCCGAGGTGCAGGTGGTCCGGGACGACCTGGGCAATCCGAACTCGCACACCGCCGTGCTGCACCGGGTGGCGGACGAGACCGGCCCGATCGCCCAGCCGACCATGGTGGTGGCGGCGCTCCGTCCGGCCGAGCGGCCCACCTGGGCCCGGCTGCCCGAGGGGGGCGCGCAGCGGCCGCACCGGCGCCGGGCCGTGACCGAGGACGAGAGCCTCGGTTCCCGGCTGGCCGGCCTGCGTACCCGGGTGATGGGCTCCCCCCGCGGCCGGCTGGCGGTCGCCGCGGCGGCCGTGGTGCTCGGCCTGGTGGCCGCGGTGGGCGGCTGGTGGTTCGGGGTGGGCCGGTACACGGTCGCCCCGCAGCTGGTCAGCCTGACCAAGGCCGAGGCGCAGGCGCAGGCCACCCGGGGTGGCTTCACCCTCCGCTACGCCCAACCCCGCTACGACGAGAAGGTCCCGAAGGACAGCGTGCTGGGGCAGGATCCGGCCTCCGCCGCGCGGATCCTCAAGGGCGGCACGATCACCCTGACCCTCTCCCTCGGCCCGGAGCAGCTGCCGGTGCCGGACGTGGTGGGCCAGGACTTCGAGCTGGCCAAGACCCAGCTGGCCGACGCCAAGCTGGTCCCGGTCAAGGGCACCGCCCGGTACAGCGACGAACTGCCCGCCGGGGTGGTGGTGGACACCGACCCCAAGGTGGGCACGGTGGTCAAGCCGGGCACGAAGGTGACCCTGGTGCTGAGCAAGGGGCGGGCGCCGATCAGCGTGCCGAACCTGGTCGGCAAGAACATCAACGAGGCACGCGGCATCCTCGGCCAGCTCGGGTTGACGCCGGTGGAGACGTACAAGGACTCCGACAAGCCCAAGGACGAGGTCCTCGGGCAGAGCCCGGCCGACGGCACCGGTGTGGAGAAGGGCGCCCAGGTCAAGCTGGAGATCAGCAAGGGGCCGCCGCAGGTGCCCGTCCCCCGGGTCGTCGACATGCCCTGCCAGCAGGCGAAGCAGGTGCTGGAGAGCCAGGGCTTCCCGGTCAACATCCAGCTCAACCCCAACGGGACGGCCCGCTTCCAGAACCCGGGCGAGGGCACGCCGGTGCCCCCGGGCACCACGGTCACGGTGACCTGCCTGTGAGCGCGCGGAGTGAGCCGGTTCTGCCTGCCCCGCAGGCGGGAACGGAAGGTGACCCGGTGAGCGCGCGGCGGCGGGTCGGCTCGCACACGCCCACCTCGGGCGGCCTGGCCAAGGCGGCGCTGCCGTACGTCGACGCGGCCGCCTCCGAGGTGGTGCAGGTCTACGTCTCCAACTCCCGGGGCTGGGCCCTGCCCGCGGGCGATCCGGCCCAGGACGTGCTGTTCCGGGACGGCTGCGGCGAGCGCGGCGTACCGGTCTACATCCACGCCTCGCTGCTGGTCAACCTGGGTTCCCCCACCCCGGCCACGGTGGAGCGGTCGGCGGAGACCCTGGCGCACGCGCTGCGCCGGGGTCGGGCGATCGGCGCCGAGGGGGTGGTCTTCCACGCCGGCAGCGCGGTGGACGCCGGGCACGCCGAGGCCGCCATGCGGCAGGTACGCGAGGCCCTGCTGCCGCTGCTGGAGGAGACCGCGGCGGTCGGCGGGCCGATGCTGCTGGTGGAGCCGAGCGCCGGCGGCGGCCGTTCACTGGCCAGCCGGGTCGAGCAGCTGGGCCCCTACCTGGACGCGGTGGAGCGGCACCCGATGATGGGCGTCTGCTTCGACACCTGCCACGCCTGGGCCGCCGGGCACGACCTGGCCGTCGAGGGCGGCATGACGGCGACGCTGGACACCCTGGTCGCCACGGTCGGGGCGGACCGGTTGAAGCTGGTGCACGCGAACGACTCGAAGGACCTGTGCGGCTCGACCCGCGACCGGCACGAGAACATCGGCAAGGGCAGCATCGGCGAGCCGGCGTTCGCCGAGCTGATGCGGCATCCGGCCACCGCCGGCGTCCCGGTCCTGGTGGAGACCCCGACGGAGAAGCACGTCGGCCACGCCGCCGACATCGCCGCCCTCAAGCGCCTCCACCCCTGACCACCCGGCTCACCATCCTGATCGAACGGGCCGCCTCCACCCTCGCCCTCGGCCGGCTGATCCGGCGCGACGCCGAGGGGCTGGAGCGGCAGATCCACCGCACCCTGCTCACCGCCCTGATCGACCATTCCCGCCCGGTCGACGAGGTGGCGCTGCGCGCCAAGGCCCTCGGCGTGACACTAGACCGCCGGCACCTGGTCGGCGTGGTCGTCCGGCACCGGGCCGACGACGCGGCGGGGGAGGGCGCGGGAGCCGGCGGTGAGGCCGGCCCGGCGGCCGGCCCGGCCCGGCTGCGCGACCTCGCCGAGGCCGTCGGCCAGGCGGTGCGGGAGGCCAAGCTCACCGCGCTGACCAGCGCCGTCGACGACCAGGCGGTGGGCGCACTGCTGGCCCTGTCCGACCCGGCCGCCGAGGAGAGGGCGCTCGCCGCGTTCGCCGCCGCGCTGCGCCGGGTACGCCTGGACGCCGCCCCGGTCCGCCCCGCGCTGCCCCGGCCTGCCGGCCGCCCGACCGAGCCGGCCGGTCGACCCGTCGCGGTGGCCGGCGGGCCGCGGACCACGGACGGCGCGTCCCGCCCGACCGGCCCGGCGGCGGTGATCATCGCGGCCGGATCCGGGGTGGGCAGCCTGCGGGAGGCGCGCCGCTCACTGGTCGAGGCGCGGCAGATCGCCGAGGCGGCCCGCCGGGACCGGCGGGACCTGGCGATCTTCCGGCTGCCGCACGTCGGGCTGGCCGGTCTGCTGCACCTGTTGCGCGACGAGCCCCGGTTGCAGACGTTCGTCGAGCGGGAACTGGGCCTGCTGCTGGCGTACGACGCCCAGCACCCCCGGGAACAGTTGCTCGGCACCCTGCGGGCGTACCTGGAACAGGGCCGGAACAAGTCGGCGGCGGCCGCCGCGGCGCATCTGTCCCGGCCGGCGTTCTACGAGCGGCTGGCGCGGATCGGCCGGATCCTCGACGTCGACCTGGACTCGGTCGAGGCCTGCCTCTCCCTGCACGTCGCGCTGCTCGCCCTGGACGCGGTCCGCGACACCTGAGTGCCGGAGAGCGGGTCAGAAGGGGAGCCGGGTGTTGCGGAGCCGGGCCAGGAGGGCCCGTTCACCGGAGACGAGTTCCAGGTCCACGTTGTCGTCGCGGCCCGCCAGGGCGCGCAGGTAACCGACTGCGTCACCGCGGACCACCGCCATCGGGTCGCCCGCGCCGATCAGGTACGCGCCACCGGCCGGCCCGGTGAGTTCCAGCGCCACCGGGGGCGCCGTCCACTGGAGCGCGAGGTCGCGCATGGCCTGGGCGACGATGTGCCGGTCGTGCTCGGCGATGACGAAGAGCTTCCCGGTGGCCCGGGTCAGGTCCACCCGGTGCATCCACAGGTCCCGGTTGAGGATCACGTCGAGCAGGTAGCCGACGCGGACCGGCGGCACCCCCGGCATCCCCAGACTCATCGGGGCGCGGCGCAGCAGCGCAGACCGGCGCCAACGGGCGTGTACCGCTCGCGGCCACAGCGTCGCGAACCGCTCCACCAGCTCGGGTCCCTGCTCCGACCGGTGATCGGTGACGCCGACGGCCATGTGGGCGTCGACGGGGATCTTTCCCCGGGGGTGGAGGCGTCCGAGGAGTTCCCGGCGCAGCATCGTGCGCAGCTTCAGCGCCTCCTCGGCCTGCGCCACGAGATGGGCGACCATGGTCCGGACGTCCCATTCGGTGGCGTCCGTGCGGCGTTGCCAGTCGTCGTCCCGAAGCTGGCGGAGCAGCGCCAGGGTCGCCCGTCCCTCGGCCTCACCCACCGCCGCCGCCTGGTCGCGGTCGGCCTGCCGCTGCTCGGCCGCCACGACGAGAGACTGGGTCATCGGGCTCACCGCACCTTCCGGGCCGCCGTGGACGGACCCCTCCAGTGTCGTCGAGATCGCCTGGCCGACGGGGCGGTTCGGCCAGCTCCGCCGGGGTGCCGGGTCAGGTGAGGGCGGTGAGGGCCTTGGCGTAGGGGGCGGGGACGTAGGTCTGGCCGGCGGGGGTGAAGACGTCGGAGGTGGCGGCGGCCGTCCAGGCGGTCTCGGGGAGGGCCTCGACCAGGGCCCGGACCACCGGGGCGTCGCGCCACTGCTCCTGCTGGGCGAGCAGGCTCAGCGCCACCACGGACTCCTCGACCTCGCCGACGCACTCGAACGGCTTGTGCCCGTCCACGCCGAGCAGCTCGCGGTAGCCGGGGAGCTGCGACTCGTCGGCGAGCAGGTCGCCGCCGAAGATGTTCGTGATCCGCTCACGGGACATGAACGGCGCCAGGGCCAGGAAGACGAACCGGCACTTCGGGCAGTTGCGGCACCATCGCTCGCTCGCGTCGCGCAGCTTGAACGCGGCGTTGCAGCTGGTCACCACGGCGTCGTACCGGTCGATCTCGGCGAAGAGCCGGGCGATGTGCAGCTCGGAGAGCGACCGCAGCAGGGAGAAGTACGGCTCGGTGAGCCCGGCGTGCTCGGCCAGCGCCGCCCGCAGCAGCCCTTCGGCCTCCACGCCCTTGGACCACTGGTGGTTGATCTCGTGGCCGTTCCAGATCAGGTTCGGGTCGGACGCCGACCGCTCGTTGGACATCACCACCGGGCCGAGGCCGTGCAGCACGGCGGTGGCGACCGCGATCAGCGAGTTGATCGCGGTGACCGGGATGTGGCCGTTCAGCGCGCCGGCCGCGTTGAGGTCGAACAGCACCGGGTCGATCCGCCGCCGGGCCGCCAGAGGCACCAGGTCGGAGGCCTCGTTGACGGAGACGATCACGTGATTCGGGTTGACCGAGAAGGGCACCGGGTCGAAGCCGGCCCGACGCAGCGCCTCCAGGCTGACGATGGAGTCCTTGCCGCCGCCGACCGCGGACAGCGGACGCCGGTCCGAGTCGTCGTACACCCGGGGCGCGGCGACCTCGCCGGCGGGCACCTCCGGGCGCAGCTGCAGCACGTGCGGCAGCTGGTTGCGGTACGCGTACTCGGCGAGGCCCTGGGTGTAGACCGCGGTGACGAACTCGACGGCGGCCGTGCCCAGCGGCGCCGGCAGCACCAGCCGGGGCGGCGCGGCGGCCTTGTAGTAGCTGACCCCGGCCACGATGTGCAGCAGTTCGAGGACCCGGTCGAGGGTGGCCGCCGTCTCGTCGGACACCGGCTCGGCCGGCAGCGGCAGGGTGATCACCTCGGTGAACCGCTGCTCGCCGTGGGGGCCGGTGAGGGCGTAGTCCAGCAACACCTCACCGGTGGCGAAGTCGATCGAGTAGGACGGGAAGGTGAAGGCGTCCATCCGCCGGAGCTGCTCGTTGGGCACACGCCATACTAGGCCCTGGTTCGTCCGCCGTGTCCGGCTGTGCCGGACCGCGCCCGCCCGCCCGCCGTCGCAACCCCCGAGGAGAGCCAGTGCGCCTGTCAGATCTGCGCGGACGTCATGTCGCCGTCTGGGGGGCCGGCCGCGAGGGCCGGGCCGCGGTGACCGCGATCGCCGCGCACGGCCCGGCCGACCTGGTCGCCGTCGACGACAGCGCCAACTTCCTCAGCCTGCCCTGGGAGGGCCCGCTGGCGGAGGCCGCGCCGCTGGTCACCGGGGAGGAGGGCTTCGCCCGGCTGGCCGCCGCCGAGGTGGTGGTCCGCTCGCCGGGGGTGCCGAGCACCCACCCGTGGATGGTGGAGCTGCGCCGCCGGGGGGTCACCGTCACCCAGGGCAGCGCGCTGTGGATGGCCGACCACGCCGACCGGACGGTGGGGGTCACCGGCAGCAAGGGCAAGAGCACCACGTCCAGCCTGATCAGCCACCTGCTGACCGCGATGGACCGGCCGAACGTCTTCGGCGGCAACATCGGCGTGCCGCTGCTCGACCTGCCCGAGGCGGACCTGTACGTGCTGGAGCTCTCCAGCTACCAGTGCGCCGACCTGGCCGACTCGCCGCGGGTGGCCGTGGTCACCGCGCTCTTTCCCGAACATCTCGACGCGCACGGCGGGGAGCGGGAGTACTACCGGGACAAGCTCAACCTGCTCGCCCACGGTCCGCACGCGGTGGTGGTCAACGGCGTCGACCCGCGGCTCGCGCTGGAGCTGGGGGACCGGGCCGCCGTACGCGCCGGCCTCCCGGACAGCGCCCACGTGGCGTCCGGCCCGGACGGCACCCCCTGGTTCCACCTGCGCGACACGCCGCTCTTCCCGCGTGCGGTGCTGCCGCTGGTGGGGCGGCACAACGAGGGCAACCTCTGCGTCGCCCTGGCGGTGCTCGACGCGCTCGGCGTCGACGTGGTGGCCCGTCGGGACAGCCTCGCCGTGGCGGTCGCCGGCTTCCAGGGGCTGGCCCACCGGCTCACCGAGATCGCCGACCCCTCCGGCCTCACCTTCGTCGACGACACCCTGGCCACCAGCCCGTACGCGGCCATGCACGCGATCGACGCGTACGAGGGGCGGCCGCTGACCGTGATCGTCGGCGGGACCGACCGGGGCCTGGACTACGGCCCGCTGCGCGACCACCTGGCCGAGCGGGAGATCACTGTGATCGGCATCCCGGACAGCGGCCCGCGGATCGTCGAGGCGCTCGCCGGGCTGCCGGGGGTGCGTACCGAGATCGCCGAGGATCTGGTGGACGCGGTGGGACTGTCCCGCAAGCTCACCCCGGCGGGTGGGGTGGTGCTGCTCTCCCCGGCCGCGCCGAGCTACGGCCGGTTCCGCAACTTCGAGCACCGCTCCGAGGTGTTCGCCCAGGCGGTCGCCGACACCGCGCGGTGAGGCGGGGCCGCGTGGCCCTGGTCGGTGGCGGTCCGCCCGGCTAACCTCGCGATCATGGCGGTGCTGGTGGACGTGGACCCGGAGCGCCTGATCGTCCGGCTCACCGGGGCCGACCGGTTCTGGGCGGTCTCGGCGGGGATCCAGGTGCCCACCGCGGCGGTCACCGGCGTGCAGGAGTCACCGTCCAACCTGTCGGCGCTGCGCCGCCGGCTGCGGGTCGACCGGCCCCGGTCGTACTTCACGATGGCCAGCGGCGGCCTGGG
>NZ_JBSGJR010000225.1:0-9775 GCF_053605645.1 Micromonospora sp. NPDC003776 | reverse complement strand
CCGCGCCGAGGAGAGCTTCGCCCGGCACGGCGTCTGGGCGGTCTTCTTCGGCGCGGGCCAGGTGGGCCGGGCCGAGGTGCTTCGGGAAACGGCGGCCGAGCCGTTCGAGCAGGGGCCGTCCCCCGCGCCGGCCGACGGCGTACCCGATGGAGTCCCCGAGGATGGCGCCGGCCGCGGCGGCGGTGGCCACCCACTCCGGCTCGACCACCCCGGTGGCCGCCAGCAGGGCGGAGCTGACCAGCACGATCTCGCCGGGCAGCGGCACGCCCATGCTCTCCACGCCGATCACCCCGGCGACGATCAGGTAGACCACGCCGGGGGGAAGCGCGGAGAGCCAGTGCTGTACGTCGACCACGCCCACCCCTTCCGGTCCGACCTCGAACCCTACCCGCGGCGGGCGGCGGAATCTCCCCGTCAGCGGGCGGTCACCGGGGTGAGGAACTCCAGGCGGTTGCCGTGCGGGTCGTGGGTGTGGAACCGGCGCATGCCGGGGACCTCCTCGTCACCCCAGGTGACGGGGTGACCGGCGGCGGCCAGCCGGGCGGCGAGCGCGTCGAGGTCCGGGCGGAGCAGCGCGGGGTGGGCCTTCCGGGCCGGCCGGAAGTCGTCCTCGACGCCGAGGTGCAGTTCGGCGTCGTACCCGGTGAACCAGCAACCACCGCGGGCGGCGAGGGCCGGCGGCTTGGGCTTCTCGGCCATGCCGAGCAGGCCGACGTAGAAGGAGCGGGAGAGATCCTCGGAACCACGTGGGCAGGCGAGCAGGACGTGATGGATCATGATGGCACCTCCTCGTCCCGAACCCTGGCACGAGGTTGCGTGAATAGCAAGACGGACGTACGGTTTTGTAGAGCCCGACGCAGGTAAGTGTTGCCTAAGCACGGCAACGCCCCCGCCGGTGCGACAGACTGCTCAGGACTACTCACGGTCGCTGGTGTGAAGGAGTACGACGTGGCGAGCCTCGACACCTTCGGTGCGAAGACCCAGCTACGCGTCGGAGACGCGAGCTACGAGATTTTCAAGATCGACAAGGTGGAGGGCCACGACCGGCTGCCCTACAGCTTGAAGATCCTGCTGGAGAACCTGCTGCGGACCGAGGACGGCGCGAACATCACCGCCGACCACATCCAGCAGCTCGGCGCGTGGGACGCCACCGCCGACCCGAGCGTGGAGATCCAGTTCACCCCGGCGCGGGTGCTGATGCAGGACTTCACCGGCGTGCCCTGCGTCGTCGACCTGGCCACCATGCGGGAGGCCGTCCGCGACCTCGGCGGCGACGCCACCAAGGTGAACCCGCTCGCCCCGGCCGAGCTGGTCATCGACCACTCCGTCATCGCCGACCTGTTCGGTCGTGAGGACGCCTTCCAGCGCAACGTCGAGCTGGAGTACGAGCGCAACAAGGAGCGCTACCAGTTCCTGCGCTGGGGCCAGACCGCGTTCAACGAGTTCAAGGTCGTGCCGCCGGGCACCGGCATCGTGCACCAGGTCAACATCGAGTACCTGGCCCGCACGGTCATGGAGCGCAACGGCCAGGCGTACCCGGACACGGTGGTCGGCACCGACTCGCACACCACCATGGTCAACGGCCTGGGCGTGCTGGGCTGGGGCGTGGGCGGCATCGAGGCCGAGGCCGCGATGCTCGGGCAGCCGGTCAGCATGCTGATCCCGCGGGTCGTCGGCTTCAAGCTCTCCGGCGAGATGCCGGCCGGCACCACCGCCACCGACCTGGTGCTCACCATCACCGAGATGCTGCGCAAGCACGGCGTGGTCGGCAAGTTCGTCGAGTTCTACGGCCCGGGCGTGAGCGCGGTGCCGCTGGCCAACCGGGCCACCATCGGCAACATGTCCCCCGAATACGGCTCCACCGTCGCGATCTTCCCGATCGACGCCGAGACCGTGCGCTACCTGGAGCTGACCGGCCGCGACGCGCAGCAGGTCGCGCTGGTCGAGGCGTACGCCAAGGAGCAGGGCCTCTGGCACGACCCGAACCACGAGCCGGAGTACTCGGAGCGGCTGGAGCTGGACCTCAGCACCATCGAGCCGTCCCTGGCCGGCCCGAAGCGGCCGCAGGACCGGGTGCCGCTGGGCGCCGCCAAGACGCTGTTCCGTTCGGCCCTGACCGACTACGTGGCCGACGACGCCGCCGGCGAGCGGGACCTCAAGCCGAGCGTCGCCCGCGAGCAGCTGCCCCGGGGCGCCAACGGCCCGGCCGACGAGGCTAGCGCCGAGTCCTTCCCGGCCAGCGACCCGCCGGCCAACGAGTTCAGCGACCCGGCCGACGAGCCGCGCGACCTGGAGACCGCGGCGGCGGGCGCGGGCGGCCGCGCCACCAACCCGGTCCGGGTGACCGGCGCCGACGGTGTCGAGTACGAGCTGGACCACGGTGCTGTGGTGATCGCCGCGATCACCTCCTGCACCAACACCTCGAACCCGCAGGTCATGATCGGCGCCGCGCTGCTGGCCCGCAACGCGGTGGACAAGGGCCTGGCCCGCAAGCCGTGGGTGAAGACCACCCTGGCCCCGGGCTCGAAGGTCGTCATGGACTACTACGACCGGGCCGGCCTCACGCCGTACCTGGAGAAGCTCGGCTTCAACCTGGTCGGCTACGGCTGCACCACCTGCATCGGCAACTCCGGCCCGCTGCCGGAGGAGGTCTCCGCCGCGGTCAACGAGGGCGACCTCGCCGTCGTCTCGGTGCTCTCCGGCAACCGCAACTTCGAGGGCCGGATCAACCCGGACGTCAAGATGAACTACCTGGCGTCCCCGCCGCTGGTGGTCGCGTACGCGCTCGCCGGCACCATGGACATCGACCTGGCCAACGAGCCGATCGGTGAGGACACCGACGGCAACCCGGTGTTCCTGCGGGACATCTGGCCGAACAGCGCCGAGATCCAGGACGTCATCGCCTCCGCGATCGGCGCCACCGGCTTCAGCTCCGCGTACGCCGACGTGTTCGCCGGTGACGAGCGCTGGCAGTCGCTGCCGACCCCGACCGGTGACACCTTCTCCTGGGCCGACGAGTCCACCTACGTCCGCAAGCCCCCGTACTTCGAGGGCATGGCGAAGGACCCGCAGCCGGTGCAGGACATCGCCGATGCCCGGGTGCTGGCCAAGCTCGGCGACTCGGTGACCACCGACCACATCTCCCCGGCCGGTTCGATCAAGGCGGACTCCCCCGCCGGGAAGTACCTGGCCGAGCACGGCGTGGCCCGGCACGAGTTCAACTCGTACGGCTCCCGCCGCGGCAACCACGAGGTGATGATCCGGGGCACCTTCGCCAACATCCGGCTGCGCAACCAGCTCGTGCCGGGCGTCGAGGGCGGCTTCACGGTCAACCACCTGACCGGCGAGAGGACCTCGATCTACGACGCCTCGATGGCGTACCAAGAGGCGGGCGTCCCGCTGGTCATCCTGGCCGGCAAGGAGTACGGTTCCGGCTCGTCCCGTGACTGGGCGGCCAAGGGCACCATGCTGCTCGGCGTCAAGGCGGTCATCGCCGAGTCGTACGAGCGGATCCACCGCTCGAACCTGATCGGCATGGGCGTCCTGCCGCTGCAGTTCCCGGTCGACACCACCGCCGAGTCGCTGGGCCTGACCGGCACGGAGACCTTCTCGATCAGCGGCGTCACCGCGCTGAACGAGGGCGAGACCCCGCGTACCGTGAAGGTCACCACGGACACCGGCGTGGAGTTCGACGCCGTGGTGCGGATCGACACCCCCGGTGAGGCCGACTACTACCGGCACGGCGGCATCCTGCAGTACGTGCTGCGGCGCATGATCGCCGGCTGACGTCGTACAGCTACGGAGGGCCCCTTCCCGCGACCGCGAGGAGGGGCCCTCCGGCGCTTCCCGCCCCGGTGCGTGCCGGCTGCACCCGAGGTGGGCTAACCTATTAGCTAAGGAGGTGGACGGTGACAGCCGAAGCAGCAGGCCAATACAACATTCACGACGCCAAGACGAATCTCTCCCGGATCATCGAGCGCGTCGAGCACGGCGAGGAGATTGTGATCAGCCGTGCTGGCACCCCGGTCGCCAAGGTAATTCCGCTCCGGCCCAAGGCGCGCACCGGGCGTGGATCACTCCGTGGCGAGCTCATCCTGCGCGAGGGCTGGAACTCCGACGACGTCAACGAGTCGATCGCCGCTGACTTCGGGCTGCCCGAATGAGCCTTCTGCTCGACACCCACGTGGTGCTGTGGTGGTTGACCGACGACCAGACCCTCTCGGCCGACCTGAAGGACCTGATCGACACCCAGCCCGAGGTGTACCTCAGTGCGGTGACGGTGTGGGAAGTGGCGATCAAGCAGGCGTTGGGGAAGTTGTCTGGACCACCCGACCTCGCTGCGCGGGTCGCTCACGCCGGCCTGCGGGAGCTGCCGATCCGCCACGACCACGCCGTCGAGGCCGGGCAGCTCCCGCCGATCCATCGCGATCCGTTCGACCGGATGCTGGTCGCACAGACGCGGATCGAGGGCCTCACCCTCGTCACCCGAGACGGCCACATCCAGAAGTACGACGTACCGGTCCTGTCCGCCTGAGCCATCGGTGGGCCGGGGAGTCGGCGAGGCTGCCTCACGCATCGACCGAGAGCAGCCGGGCCGGTCGACGTCGCACGGGACCGGCCGGCTCGGGCACGCTGCCGCAGCGAACTCCTACACCCTTCGGTCGATATCGGTCATACTCCTACACCGTCTTGAGGGCGTTGGTCAGTCGGTGGCGGCGCGCCGGCGTTCCTCACGCTGCTTCATGGCGTACTCCAGCAGCGTGATGAGCACCTCCTTGGCCGACTCCCGCTGCCGCGCGTCGCAGAGCACCACCGGGACGCCCGGGTCGAGGTTGAGGGCCGTCTGCACCTCGTCCAGCCGGTACTTCTTGGCGCCCTCGAAGCAGTTCACCGCCACCACGAACGGCGTGCCCCGGCCCTCGAAGTAGTCGATCGACGGGAAGCAGTCGGCCAGCCGGCGGGTGTCGGCGAGCACCACCGCCCCGATCGCACCGAGCGCCAGCTCGTCCCAGACGAACCAGAAGCGGTCCTGGCCGGGCGTGCCGAACAGGTAGAGCACCAGGTCGTCGCTGATGGTGATCCGGCCGAAGTCCATCGCCACCGTGGTGGTCTTCTTCTCCTCCACCCCGGACAGGTCATCGATGCCGACCCCGCTCTCGGTCAGCACCTCCTCCGTCCGCAGCGGGCGGGTCTCGCTGACCGCGCCGACCAAGGTGGTCTTGCCGACGCCGAAGCCGCCGGCGATGAGGATCTTGATCGCGGTGGGCAGCGGCGCCGCTCCCGCCGGCCGCTCAGAGCGCCCGTAGTCCATTGATTACCGCCTCGAAAACGCTGTCGTCGGGAAGGCCGGCGGAGGTGGCCCGCGGCTCACGGACCTGCACCAGGCTGCGGGCCACCAGGTCACCAAGGAGGACCCGGACGGTGCCCACCGGCAGGTCGAGGTGGGCGGCGATCTCCGCCACGGACTGCATCCGCTGGCAGAGACCGACGATCGCCACGTGTTCCGGGCCGAGCCCGGACTCCGATCCCACGTCCGCCCGGGTCGCCGTGACCAGGGAGATCAGGTCGAACGTGCCGGTGACCGGGCGGGCCCGGCCACCGGTCACCGCGTACGGGCGCACGACCGGGCCCGCGTGGTCGTCCACCCACTCGTCCGCTGCGGGCTTCCCCCGACCGGTCATCGTGCCGGATTCTCGCCGGCGGACGGTTCACGGGTCGGGGAGGCGACGAACCGGCCCACCCGGGTGACCAGCATGGCCATCTCGTACGCGATCAGGCCGACGTCGGCGTCCTCAGCGGCCAGCACGGCCAGGCAGGCGTTGCGGCCGGCCGCCGTGACGAAGAGGAACGACGACTGCATCTCGATGATGGTCTGCTGCACCTGGCCGCCACCGAAGCGCTTGCCCGCGCCGCGGGCCAGGCTCTGGATTCCGGCCGCCATCGCCGCCAGATGCTCGCCGTCGTCCTGGCTCAGCCCTCGTGACGCGGCCATCAGCAGGCCGTCGGTGGAGAGCGCCACGGCGTGTTCCGCCTGCTTGACCCGGCCGACCAGGTCGTCCAGCAACCAGGTCAGGTCCGCGTTCGAAGCCGTCTTCTGCGACACTCGTCGTCCTCTTCTTTCCGGCTGGTGTGCCGTGCTCGTCTGGGATGCGCCGCCTCGGCGTTCCCGTCAGGTCGCCTGCTCGTCCCTGGTGTCCGGCCCGCCGTTGACATCGCGCGCCCCACCGAGCAGCCGCGCGGCGTCGGTCCGGCCGCGTCGGGTGCCGCTCTGGTAGGAGCTCATCATCCGGCGTACCTGCTCCGGTGGGCGCACCGCGTCGTCGTCCTGGTCGGTGTCCGAGGTGGACAAGTCGTCCCGCAGCTCCGGGGCGAGGCTGGCCTGGCGAACCCGGACCGGCAAGCCGGAGTTGGTCCGCACCGACTCGTCCTCGGCCGCCGGGCGGGCGCCCGTCGCGGATGGGGGGCCCACCGTGGTCAGGCCGTTGGGTACGGTCGGGTCCTCCAGCGCCGGCTGCCGCTTCCGGGTACGCGCCGGCAGCCCGGACGCGGTGAGCTGCGGCTCCTCCGGCTCGTCCGGCTCGTCCGCCGGCGCCGGCGCGCCCGCCGCGACCATCCGACCGCCGGTGGACTGCGCGCTGGTGACGGCGTCCGCCAGGGCCACCGGGGCGGCCGCCGGCTCCACGGCCGACTCGGACCGTCCACCACCGACCGGCTCGACCGGCGACTCGGACCGTCCACCACGGACCGGCTCGGTCGACAGCTCGCGGCGCCCGCCGTCCGGCGTGCCGGACGGCACCGGCCCATCCCCGGTCGGCGCGGCGCCGTTGCCCGCCCGGAAACCGCCCGAGGTGCTCGCGTCCGCCCCGTCCTCGGTGACCAGTTCGAGCGGGATCAGCACCACGGCCGTGGTCCCCCCGTACGGGGACTCCTTGAGGTGCACCTTCACGCCGAGCCGCTCGGTGAGCCGGCTGACCACATAGAGGCCGAGCCGGGTGGCGTTCGCGAGGTTCAGCTCGGACCGGTCCACGATGCGGTGGTTCGCGGCGGCCAGCTCCTCCTCGCTCATGCCGAGGCCCCGGTCCTCGATCTCGATGGCGAAGCCATTCGCCACCATCTGGCCGCGTACCTCGACGGCGGTGTGCGGCGGCGAGAAGGAGAGGCCGTTCTCGATCAGCTCGGCCAACAGGTGGATGACGTCACCGACGGCCCGGCCGGCCAGCGACACCGCCCCGACCGGCAGCACGTTCACCCGGGTGTAGTCCTCGACCTCGGCCACCGAGCCGCGGATCACGTCCACCATCGGCACGTTGCGCCGCCAGGACCGGCCCGGGGTGGAGCCGGAGAGCACGATCAGGTTCTCGGCGTTGCGCCGCATCCGGGTCGCCAGGTGGTCGACGCGGAACAGGTCCTCCAGTTCCTCGGCGTCGTGCTCCCGGCGTTCCATCGCGTCGAGCAGGGTGAGCTGGCGGTGGACCAGCGCCTGGGTACGCCGGGCCAGGCTGAGGAAGACCTCACGGACGCTGCGGCGCAGCTCGGCCTGCTCGACGGCGGTCCGGATGGCGGTCTCCTGCACGACGTTGAACGCCTTGCCGACCTGCCCGATCTCGTCGTGGCCGAACTGCAGCGGGGGCGCCTCTCGGGCGACGTCGACCTCCTCGCCGCGCCCGAGCCGCTCCACCACGCCGGGCAGCCGCTCGTTGGCCAGTCGGAACGCCGCCTCGCGCAGCCGTTCGAGCTGCTGGACGAGGGCCCGGGCGGTGGTGATCGATACCACAATGGACGCGATGACGGCGAGCAGGCCGAGACCGGCGGCCAGCACCAGCCGCACGACGACCCAGATGGCGATCGGCACCGCCCGGTCCACGATGTCGTCACCGCCGGCCAGCACGACCTCGGCGATGTCGGTCAGCGCGGGCGCCGTCGTACGGTCCCAGACCGCCGCGGTCACCGGCGGCTGGCTGTCATCGTCCTGCATGACCTTGGTCTCGAGATCGGCCAGCTTGACGAAGGTGGGGCCGGCCAGCATGCGCGAGTAGCGGTCCTGATCGGCGGCCGGCAGCCGGACGATGGCCTGCGCCGCGGTGAACTGCCGGGCACCGACCACCTGGGCGAACTGCGCCCGCTCGGCCGGGGTGATCCGGCCTGCCGCCAGCGCGCCGGCGAGCAGGGCGTCCTCCTGGGACAGCAGCTCGCGCGCCCGGTTGAGCCCGATCAGCGCGGCCGTGTCCTCGGCTGCCTGCTCGTCGTCCAGCTTGCCCAGTGCGTCGTAGACCCGGTAGATCGCCTCGATGACGTTGGTGAAGGCAGCACCGGCGGCAGCCCGGTCGATGCTCTTGTCGTCGACGGCCGTGCGGGTTGCCGGCAGTTCTTCCAGCCCACGCACCAGCTCGCCGATGCGCCGGGCCAGCCCGTCACTGCCGAGCAGGTCGACCTGCCAGGTGTCGACGGAGTCCTCGAACTCCTTCGCCAGCTGGTCGGTGCGCTGGCGGATCTGGGTCAGCTGCGACCGCTGCTCGTCATCGGGGCGGCCGAGGAAGGCCAGCGACGCCCGGCGCTCCAGCTGCATCTGGAGCAGCAGCGGCTCGGTAGGGTCGAAGACCCTGCTGTCCAGCGCCTGCACACCCACCAGGTTGACCCCGTCGCGGACGGTGACCCAGGCCGTGAAGGACCAGAGCGCGACCAGCGAGGCGAGCAGGGCCACGACCTTCGTACGCAGATTGGAACTGCGGAAACGCATCACACCTACCCTGGGCCTGGCCCGTGCTGGAAATGGTCGGCAGCGCGTCGCAAAACGCACGCATCGACCCCGGCGCACGCTAGCAGCGTCGCGAGACACACTCAAGCGTTCCTGATCATGGCGGTGGCGTCTGGCGCCCGGGCACACCGGTCAGGTCCGGTCGGGCGGCGGCCAGATACCGGGCGGCGGCGATCGCCGAACGCACGATCCGGACCGGCGCGTAGAGATCCTTGTCGTGCCACAATGGCGGGACGTCCCGCTGGTCGGCCGTCTCCGCCAGGTACGCTGCCCCGCGCCGCGCCGCCGCCGCCATTCCGGGCCGGGCCGGCCGCCCGATCCCGAGCAGGACGTGCAGCGCGTACGCGGTCTCCTCGCGGGTACCCGCCCAACGACCCCAGGAGCCGTCGGGGCGCTGGGTCTCGACGACCCAGTCCACCGCCCGATCCACCGGCGCGGCGGCGAGAGCGACCGGGGCGTACCGGTCCAGTGCCAGCACGGCACAGGACGTGGCGTAGTACGGCGAGGCATGCCAGCGGTCCGACCACCGGCCGTCGGCGTGCTGCTGCTCCCGCAGCCAGTCGGCCAGGGCGAGCAGCCGGCGGGCGGCCGCGTCGCCGTGGGCGGCGTGCGAGCCGAGCGCCTCCAGCACGTGCGCGTTGGTGGTGACGGAGCGCCCGTCCTCGCCCTGCCAGGTGCAGAAGTGGCTGCCCAGGTCGTACCGGAACAGGCTGGCCGCGTCGACCGGGTGGCTGGCACGGGCGAGGGCGTACAGGGTCACCGAGGTGGTGTCGGCGTCGGCCGGCAACCCAGGCCCGGTCGGCGTGCCGTCCGGGCCGAGCGCCGCGGCCAGCTCGGCGACCAGGCCCGGCGGCGGGTGCGCCGGCACCCCGGCCCGGGCCAAGTTGGCCAGCACCCAGGAGCGTTCGAAAACGGCGATCGGGGTGCAGCATTGATCAAGTCCTGGGTGGTGGCCGACTACCTGCGCCGCAGCGCCGAGGCGGGGAAGACGCCGAGCGACGACAAGCTGGACGACGCCAC
>NZ_JBSGJR010000224.1:0-9835 GCF_053605645.1 Micromonospora sp. NPDC003776 | reverse complement strand
GTCCGCCGCCGGGCCGACGACGGGCGCAGCTGGCTCTTCGTCATCAACCACACCGAGGCCGAGGCCCGCCTCGCCGTCACCGGCGCCGAACTGCTCGGCGGCGGCCGGTGCGCCGGCGAGCTGGTCGTCCCGGCCGGCGAGGTGGCGGTGGTCCGGGAGGAGGAGGTCTGATGCTCGCCCAGCAACGGCAGAGCGCCATCCTGGAGCTGATCCGGCAGCGCGGCGGGGTCCGGGTCAGCCACCTGGTCAGCCGCTTCGGCGTGTCCGACATGACCATCCGCCGGGACCTCGAGGTGCTCGCCGAACGCGGCCTGGTCGACAAGGTCCACGGGGGAGCGACCCTCGCCGGCCCCGGCTCGGCCGACGAGCCGGGCTTCGCCGCCAAGTCGATCCGGCAGCAGGCCGAGAAGCGGGCCATCGCCGAACGGGCCGCCGGGCTGGTCGAGCCGGGCATGGCCATCGCGCTCTCCGCCGGCACCACCACCGCGGCGCTCGCCGGGCGGCTGGCCGACGTGCGCGGCCTCACCGTGGTCACCAACTCGATCCCGGTGGCCGACGTGCTGTACCAGAACCCGCGCCCGGACCAGACCGTCGTCCTCACCGGCGGCATCCGTACGCCCTCGGACGCGCTCACCGGGCCGGTCGCCGAGGCGGCGATCGCCGCCCTCAACGTCGACCTGCTCTTCCTCGGGGTGCACGGGATGAGCCCGCGCACCGGGTTCACCACGCCGAACCTGCTGGAGGCGGCGGTCAACAAGCGACTGATCGGCGCCGCCCGGCGGCTGGTCGTGCTCGCCGACCACACCAAGTGGGAGACCATCGGCATCGCCACCATCGCTCCGCTGGCGGAGGCGGACGTCCTGATCACCGACGGCGGCCTGCCGCCCGAGGCCCGCCGCCAGATCGGCGAGCAGGTCGGCGAGCTCGTCGTCGTCGAAACCGACTGACCTGCTCCGCTCCTTGCTCACAGACACTTCACAGCTGTGCAGGTTAGGGTCCCCTTCGTGGCCCCGCGCGCTCCACGGTGGAGCGTGCCGACGGTGGAAGCGGGAGTGCCGATGGTCTTCAAGAAGATGCTGAGCGCGTTCGGGGTGGGCGGCCCGAGCGTCGACACGGTCCTCACCAACCCCAACACCCGCCCCGGCCTGGCCCTCGACGGGCACGTCAACCTGATCGGCGGCGACGCGCCGGCCCGGATCGAGCACCTCGCCGTCGGCCTGGTCACCCGGGTGGAGATCGAGAGCGGCGACTCCGAGTACGCCGGCATCATTGAGTTCCACCGGATGCCGGTCAGCGGACCGTTCGAGCTGGCCCCGAAGCAGCAGCTGTCGATCCCGTTCCAGCTCCCGGTGCCCTGGGAGACCCCGGTCACCGACGTGTACGGCCAGCGGCTGCACGGCATGACGATGGGGCTGCGGACCGAGCTGGCCGTGGCCCGGGCGGTGGACCAGAGCGACCTGGACCAGGTCGCGGTGCACCCGCTGCCGATCCACGAGCGGATCCTCGACGCCTTCCAGGCCCTCGGCTTCCGGTTCAAGCACGCCGACCTGGAGCGCGGTCACCTGCACGGCGTGCAGCAGACGCTGCCGTTCTACCAGGAGATCGAGTTCTTCGCCGCGCCCCAGTACGCGCAGGCGGTCAACGAGGTCGAGCTGACCTTCGTGACCAGCCAGCGGGGCGTCGACGTGATCCTGGAGTGCGACAAGCGGGGCGGCTTCCTCAGCCCCGGCCACGACGTCTTCGGCCGGTACGCCGTACCGCACGCCGACGCGGACCGGACCGACTGGGTCCAGGTGGTGGACGGCTGGCTGCGGGAGACCACCTCGCGCTACGGCAACCTGCGCGCCCAGGGCTTCGGCGCCCCGCACGGCTACCCCGGCGGCCACCATGGTCACCGTGGCCCGGGCATGGGTGGCATGGTGGCGGGCGCGGCGCTGGGCGTGGCCGGTGGTCTGGTCGCCGGCGAGCTGATCGAGGACGCGTTCGAGGGCGACTTCGGCGACTTCGGCGGCGACTTCGAGTAGGCGGACAGGACGTAGGACGACGGCCCCGGAAGGTCTCCGGGGCCGTCGTCGCTCTCAGCTGGTGCTCACTCAGTGCCGGGCCCTGCGCTCCTCGCTGCTGCGGAAGGCGCTACCGGCCTTGGCGAGACCCCGGCTACCCAGGTAACCGATGGTCAGCAGCGTGATGAAGAACCAGGCCTGCGGGGCGCGGAAGATGTCCACGCCGACCGAGTTCTTGCCGACCAGGTAGGACGCCACGATCACACCCGCGACGGCCGCCAGGTAGACCCAGAACTCGGTGGTCAGAAACGACTGCTTCGTCTCCGACCCCGGCGCCTGCATCACCCGCTCTTCCCGGTGCCCGTCGTACATCGGCATCGGGCGGGTCGGGGTTTCCTGCATGGCCGCCCGGTTCTGGACGTCGGGCGCCGGCCGGTTCATCGGCCTGGTGGATGCAGCCTGCGTGCTCATCGGCTCCTCCTCAGGATTTGATGAGTCGTACCCTGCACTCCCTCGCCCCGCTACCGCGTTTCGGCCACGGCACGGTTCGCGTTCATGGCGGGGACACCCCCCGACTACCCGACCCCCGGGGCGAGGTAACACCGACGGTCGGCCGAATAGCAGCAGCTCCGGGAGAGGGCCGCCGAACCGGACAGCGGGGCACGGACGGGGCACCCGGCCGGCCGGCCGCGCCCCCGCCGGTTTGGGCCGGCAGCCGCCGGGCACGCATGGCGGATCCCGAGAAATCTGCGAGGTGGTTGACGTGCGTGAGGACGACATGCGGCAGGACGCCGCCCGCCGGGCCGAGGAGCGGGTCGCCGGCGGGGTGTACGGCGAGGGCGCGCTCGACGAGGTCACCGTGCCGCAGACCGACGTGACGCGGGTGATCCAGGAGGAGGATCCGGACGACCCGGCGCACACCCCGGTGGACCCGAACGTCCTCCGCGACGGCGGGCCGACCCGTGGTCAGGGTGCGGTCACCACGACCGGCGGCACCGCCGGCCCGGCCAGCGCGCGCCGGATCGCCCGGCAGCCGGAACGGCACCCGGGGAAGGTGGCGCCGACCACCACCGGGGACGCCACGACCGGCGGCCTGAGCACCCCGGCCGGCGGCTCGACCAGCGACGCCTCGTCGAGCGGCAGCCAGGTCGGCAACTTCACCGACGAGGGCGCCAACCCGGGCTGACCCGACGACGACGTGGTGGCCTTCCCCGGCGGGAGGGCCACCACGTTCCGTGTCCGGCGCGCGCTCAGGCGGCGCGGAGGATGCCGAGTCGCTGGGTGGCGCGGGTGAGGGCGACGTAGAGGTCGCTGTGGCCGCGCGGGGACTCCGCGACGATCCGGTCGGGCTCGACCACCAGCACCGAGTCGAACTCCAGGCCCTTGGCCTGTTCGGTGGTGAGCACCACCACCCGGTTGGCCAGCTCCGGCTGCTCGCCGACGGCGGCCTCCGGCAGCGCGGCGACGACGGCCGCGCCCAGTTCGGCCACCCGTCCACCGGGGACGATCACCCCGAGCCGCCCGTCGGCCAGGCCGTCCGCCTCGCGCGCCGTCGCCTCGACCAGCTCCGCGGCGAGCCGGTCCACCGCGACGGTACGGTCCCACGGCGGCACGCCGCTGGCGCGTACCGAGCGGGGCGGGCGCAACGCGGGGTCGATCTCGGTGAGCACGCCGGCGGCGACCGCCATGATCTCGGCCGGGGTGCGATAGCTGACGGTCAGCTCCTCCAGCCGCCACCGGTCCGCCACGTACGGCTCCAGCGCCTCGGCCCAGGACGGCGTGCCGGAGAGGGCGCCGGTCTGCGCCACGTCCCCGACGATGGTCATCGACCGGCTCGGGCAGCGCCGCATCAGCAGCCGCCACGCCATGGGCGACAGCTCCTGCGCCTCGTCGACGATGACGTGCCCGAAGGCCCAGCTCCGGTCGGCGGCGGCCCGCTGGGCGGTGGTCAGCCGCTCGGCGTCCTCCTGCCGCTCGGACAACCGGTCGGCGTCGATCAGGTCGGTGACGCCGAGGATCTCACCGCCGTCGGCCTCGTCCTCCACGTCGATGGAGCGGGAACCGCGCCAGATCTCCAGCACGCCCTCGGCGTACTCGCGCTCCAGGGCGCGCAACCGCTCGCGGCGGGCGACGGCGGCCCGCTCGTCCTCACCGAGCAGTTCGGCCGCCTCGTCCAGCAGTGGCACGTCGGCCGGCGTCCAGCCACCCGGCTCGCGGTGCAGCAGCGCCCGCTCGGCCTCGGTGAGCATCGGCGCGGCGGCGGCGATCCGGTCCCGGTCGGCGTACAGGTCGGCGAGCAGGCGCTGCGGGGTGAGCACCGGCCACAGCTGGTCCAGCGCGGCGCGGACCTCGGGCTCCTCGCGCAGTTCCCGGCGGATCTCCGCGACGTCGGCCTCGGAGAGCAGGTTCTCCCCGCCCAGCGGGTCGGCGCCGATCCGCTCGGCGACCTGGGCGGCGAGCGCGTGCACGATCTCGATGTCGAACAGCGCCCGGGCCAGGTTGTGCGGGCGCTGCGAGCGGCGGGCCCGCTCCCGGGCCTGCCGGACCACCTCCGGGTCCACGGTCAGGATCTCCCGCTGCGGCAGTTCGATCTCCAGCGGCTCGTCCGGCACCCACTGCCGGTCCCGGACCGCGTTCGCCAGCACCTCGGCCATGACCGTGCGCCCCTTCAGCGCCGCGGTCCCGGCCGGTTCGGTGCGCCGGGCGCTCACCCCGGGGAAGAGGTCCGCCTGGGTACGCAGCAGCACACCGGTCTCGGCCAGCGCCGGGAGCACCTGAGAGATGTAGCGCAGGAAGGTGGCGTTCGGGCCGACCAGCAGCACGCCCCGGGTGGAGAGCTGCTCCCGGTGGGTGTAGAGCAGGTACGCGGCCCGGTGCAGCGCCACCGCGGTCTTGCCCGTGCCGGGCCCGCCCTGCACCACCATGACCCCGGGCAGTTCGGCCCGGATGATCCGGTCCTGCTCGGCCTGGATGGTCTCGACGATGTCCCGCATCCGGCCGGTGCGCCCGGCGTTCAGCGCGGCGAGCAGGGACGCCTCGCCGGTCAGTTCCTCGTGCGCGGTGGGGGAGGCGGCGGCGATGTCCAGCACCTCGTCGTTGAGCCCGGTGACCTTCCGCTCACGGGTGCGCAGGTGCCGCCTTCGCCGTACGCCCTGCGGGTTGGCGGCGGTGGCCAGGTAGAACGCCCGGGCGGCCGGGGCACGCCAGTCCATCAGCAGCGGGTCGTAGTCGCCGCCGGTGTCGAAGATGCCGATCCGGCCGATGTAGCGGCGGGAGCCGTCGTCGCCGTCGAGCCGGCCGAAGCAGAGCCCGCTCTCCACCGCGGCGAACCGCTCGACCTGCTCGGCGTACATCCCGACGGCGGAGTCCCGCTGGGAGCGGGCCTGCTGGGTGCCGCCGGTGTTGCGCAGCTCCTCGGTGAGCCGGCGGCCGGCCTGCTCGCGCATGCCGTCCAGCCGGTCGTAGAGCATCGAGACGTACTCCTGCTCGCGACCGATCTCGTCATCCTGGTGCAGCTCACCCGATACGTCGGAGTGCGTTGACAAGCCGGCTCCTCAATTGCTAAAATCGGCTCAGGAATGGCCTTAATTGCCGTTCCTTTTGTGTTTGAACTGCAAAAGATACCGCGTGGCGCAGCGCCGGACCAAGCCTGCCCGACCGCCCGCGACCACGTCACACCGCCGCGCCGCGGCACCCACCACAGCAGCGGGGGCCCGGCCGGCATTCGCCGACCGGGCCCCCGAGGGATGCGCCTGTCTCAGCCCTTGGCCACCTGGTAGAGCCGCTCCGGGGTGACCAGCCCGGCCAGCACCCGGCCGTCGTCGGTGAGCAGCACGCTGAACAGCTTCGAGGTGAGCAGCCGACCGCTGCCCCAGTCCCCGCTCACCTTCGGCAGCGCGCCCAGCAGCCCGGCCACGTCGGGGGCCGCGCCGCCCGCCGGGCCACCCCGGCCGGTGTCGCGCGGCAGCGCCGTGGCGTCGGCGCCGCCCGCCTTACCGGCCTGGTCGAGCCGCGCCACCAGCACGGTGGTCCAGCCGGTCCCGACGGTACGCACGTCCGAGCCGTCCGGCCGCCGGTCGGTGGGCGCGTGCCGGCCGGGCGAGCCCGCCTTCTCCTCGGTCATGGTCACCCCGGCCGGCGGGTTGAACCGGAACTGGTCCGCGTCCGGGGTGCGGAAGTCCACCTGGGTGAAGGCCACCTCGAAGGCCGGTTCGTCGGCGCCGTCGGCGAGCACCTCGAACCGCAGCGGCACGTGCTCCTCGGCGTCCAGCGCGATCCGCACCTGGTGCACCAGGGAATCCTTGTCGCGCGGGGTGAGCACCAGCTCGTACACGCTGCGCCCGGCGACGGTGGCGGAGCGGCCGACGGTCACCGCGGTGCTCGGGTCGATCGCCGCGAGGGCCCGATCGGCGGCGTCGGCCGGGGTGGCCGGCGCCGCCGACAGGTCCGCGTCGCCGGCCGGCAGCGTCCGGTGCGACCCGGTGTTGGTCCGGCTGCTCCAGGTCCACAGGTCGTGGCCGTTGCGCAGCACGTCCCGCTCGCCGAGCGTGTCGACGAGGGCCAGCCGCTGCCGCTCCGGACCCGCGTACCAGACCCGCAGGGTGTGGGTGCCGCTGATGAGGCTGGTCAGCTCGCCGCCGCCGGCCATGCCGGCCAGGTTGGCCAGCGGCGGCAGCCCGAGGTCGGCCCGCTGCACCACGGTGCCGGACAGGCCGTCCAGCCGTGACGTGCGCAGGTCCTCCAGGAGTTGCGCGGCGGTACGTGGGGGCAGGGCCGGATCGGCGGTGGCGGCGAACGTGCCGACAGCGACCCCGCCACCGATCACGACGACCCCCGCGGTCACCGGGACCAGCCAGCGCAGCGCCGCTCGGTTCTTCAGTACGGACATGGTGGACACCTCCTGACGGTAATGCTGCATCCCGGCCGCTGTGAACGCGCTGAGGAGATTCCCTAGGGGGTGTCGCCTGGTGGCACCCTGGACGGGTGCGGTTGCTGGTGGTGGAGGACGAGTCGCGGCTGGCGGCCGCGCTGCGGCGGGGCCTGCAGGCGGAGGGGTTCGCGGTGGACGTCGAGTCCACCGGCCCGGCCGGCCTGGACGCCGCCCGGCACGGCGAATACGACGCCATGATCCTCGACGTGATGCTCCCCGGCCTCTCCGGGTACGAGGTGGTGCGCCGGCTGCGCGCCGAGGAACGCTGGCTGCCGGTGCTCATGCTGTCGGCCAAGGACGGGGAGTACGACCAGGCCGACGGGCTGGACTGCGGCGCCGACGACTACCTGACCAAGCCGTTCTCGTACGTGGTGCTGCTGGCCCGGCTGCGGGCGCTGCTGCGCCGGGGCGCGCCGCAACGCCCGACCGTGCTGGCCGTCGGTGACCTGCGACTGGATCCGGCGCGGCGGCGGGTCACCCGGGCCGACGCCGAGGTCACTTTGACCGCCCGCGAGTACGCCCTGCTCGACTACCTGATGCGCCGGGCCGGCGAGGTGGTCTCCAAGACCGAACTGCTGGACCACGTCTGGGACGCCAGCCTGGACACCGCGCCGAACGCCGTCGAGGTCTACGTCGGCTACCTGCGCCGCAAGATCGGCCGGGACCGCCTCGAGACGGTCCGCGGCGCCGGCTACCGGCTGGCCACATGACGACGAAAGGAAGGGCCCCTTTCTATCGCCTGCGGTATAGGAAGGGCCCCCTGTTAACGCTCAGCCTGCGCGCCCGGCTGCTGGTGATCGGGGTGGCCGGACTGTGCGTCGGGCTCGCGCTCGGCGGCACCCTGCTGCTCGGCGCGCTCGGCTGGACGTTGCAACGCTCGGTCGACGCCGAGGCGTTGCGTACCGCCGACGCGGTGGCGCTGCTGGCCGATTCCGACGCCCTGCCCGACCCGCTGCCGGTCGCCGGCGGCCAGTTGCGGGTGCAGGTGCTCGACGGCCAGGGGCGGATCCGGGCCGCCTCCATCGACGCCGACCGGCTGGTGCCGATGCTGCGGGCCGACCAGCTCCGCGCCGGGCAGCGCCAGCGCCTGGTGGTGGACGGGCGGCGGGTCGGGCTCACCGGGCCGGTGCGGGTGGTGACGGTGCCGACCGGCGGTCCCGGCGACCCGCTCACCGTGCTGGTCGCCAAGTCGATGACCGACGTCCGGCACAGCCTGCACGTGGTCCGCACCCTGCTGCTGGTGGGCTTTCCGCTGCTGGTCGCCGGGCTGGCCGTGGTCGCCTGGCGGGTGGTCGGGGCGACGCTGCGCCCGGTGGAGGCGCTGCGCCGGGGCGCCGCCGAGATCACCGACCGGGCCGGGCCGGGCCGACTGCCCGTACCGGCGGCCCGGGACGAGATCCACCGGCTGGCGATCACCCTGAACGACATGCTGGACCGGTTGGCCGCGGCCCGGGCCCGACAGCGGGCGTTCGTCGCCGACGCCGACAACCGCGCCGGTGACCGGCACAGAGGGGGCGACCTTGCCGGCCTCGGCCACCGCCTCGGCGACGTACCGCTCGGCCTCGTGACGCAAGCCGCCCGTGGCCGGGCCGCTGGGGTCCGGGCCGACCGGTACGCGCAACAGCGGCCAGATGAACGCGTGCACGATCCGCAGCGGTCGTTGCCGCAGTGCCGCGCTCCGCGCGGCGGCCCGGACCGCGTCGAGCGCGATCGCTGAACCGTCGACGCCCACCAGGATCGGGGTGCCACTGTCGCCGGTCATGCCAACTCACTCCCTCTGATTGCCGCTCCACTCGATTCCATCCCGGCCTCCTCGCCACCGGTGGCGGGCGCGGTCGCGCCGCCGGGGCCGCCCGATACCGACCGCCCGGTGGCGCCGGGCGTCCTGCCGCGGGTCAAGCGCAGCACCAGGCCGGGCAGTGTGCTCAGCGCGGCACAGGCCAGCAGTTCCACCGCGCCCAGTGGCTCGGTGCCGAGCAGCCCCCGCAGCGGCGGCAGCAGCACGCCGGCCAGCTGCAGCACCGCCGAGACCGCCACGGCGGCCAGCAGGGCCGGGTTGCGGTGCCGCGCGTCACCTGTGCGGGGCACCCGTACCGCGAGCGCGACGCCGAGCTGCGCCAGACCCAGCACCACGAACACCACCGACTGCCAGGGACGGTCCCACTGCGCGGCGAGCACCCCGGCGCCGAGCACCACGGCCGCGATCAGTCCACCGGTGACCAGCACGTCGCGGCCCAGCCCGGCGCCGAGCACCGACTCCTGCGGGGAACGGGGCGCGCGGCGCAGGATGTCGGGCTCCGCCGGCTCCGCGCCCAGCGCCACCCCGGGCACTCCGTGGGTGAGCAGGTTGACCCAGAGGATCTGCGCCGGCAGCAGCGGCACGGCCAGTCCGAACAGCGGGCCGAGCAGCATCACCGCGATCTCGGCGACCCCGCCGGACAGGGCGTAGCGCAGGAAGCGGCGGATGTTGGCATAGATCCGGCGGCCCTCGCCGATCGCGGTCGCCACGGTGGAGAGGTCGTCGTCGACGAGCACCAGGTCGGCGGCCTGCCGGGCCACCTCGGTGCCGCCGCCCATGGCCACCCCGATGTCGGCCCGGCGCAGCGCCGGGGCGTCGTTGACCCCGTCGCCGGTCATCGCCACCACGTGGCCCTGGGACTGCAACCCGGCGATGATGTCGAGTTTCTGCTCCGGCTGCGTCCGCGCGTACACCCGGGTCAGCGGGTGGGCCCGCGCCAGGTCGTCGTCACCGCACGCGAGCGGGTCGCCGTCCTGCCAGAGGCCGAGCCGTCCGCCGATGGCGGCGGCGCCTTCGCGTTCGCGACCTGCTCATCGTTCAGGGTGATGTGCGACTGCGCGCCCTGCACACCATGCGGGATCAGCTTGCTCATGTCCGGCTTGT
>NZ_JBSGJR010000223.1:0-9868 GCF_053605645.1 Micromonospora sp. NPDC003776 | reverse complement strand
GCCGCCGTGGTCGCGGCGGCGGAATCCCCGCTTTCGATGATCGTGGCCGGCGTCGCTGGGTATGAACACCCGTGCCCGCGTTCCGGCGCGAGCGCCGAGAGTGAACCAGGACGACCGGGAGGTCCCGCGCATGAGCAGGCACGACGAGCCCAACGAGTACGGTTTCGCCGGGGCGGGCACCGCCCCCGAGCCACCCCCCGGCGGGCGCTCCGACGAGCAGGACCGCGCCGAGGCGGTCGCGGTGCCGGGCGACGACCTCCTCGACCCGTACGCCGACGCGGTGGAGGAGGAGACCGACGGGACCGAGGAGGAGCGCGCCCGCCGACGGCGCTGATCCCGGAGGTGGCGTGCCGGGCCTACGCGGACTCCTCCTGGTAGACGTCCGGCACGCCGTCCCCGTCGCTGTCCCGGCTCTCCCAAGCCGAGATCCGCCGGTAGACCCGGTTGCGCCGGGCCAGCACCGTCGACGCCAGGACGGCCGCGATCACCGAGCCGAGCAGGACGGCCGCCTTCACCCGCTCGTCCGCGGCGCTGCCGGCCCCGAAGGCCAGCTCGCCGATCAGCAGCGACACGGTGAACCCGATCCCGGCCAGCAGCGCCAGCCCGAACAGGTCGGCCCAGGTGATCTCCTCGTCCAGTTCGGCCCGGGTGAACCGGGCGAGCAGGAACGTCGAGCCGAACACCCCGAGGGTCTTGCCGAGCACCAGCCCGGTGGCCACGCCGATCACCACCGGATCGGTGAGCACGCCGCCCAGGTCCACCTCGACCAGTGACACGCCGGCGGCGAAGAACGCGAAGACCGGCACCGCCAGGCCGGCGGAGATGGGCCGCCAGCGGTGCTCCAGCCGCTCGGCCAGCCCCGGCCGGCCGGTGCGGGACGGCAGTACGGGCACGGCGAAGCCGAGCAGCACCCCGGCGACCGTGGCGTGCACCCCGGAGGCGTGCACCAGCGCCCAGGCCGCCCCGGCGAGCGGGAGCAGCGCCCACCACCAGGTCCGCCGCCGCTGCACGATCAGCGCGAACGCGGCGATCGGCAGCAGCGCCCCGAGCAGCGGCAGGGGATGGAAGTCGGCGGTGTAGAAGACCGCGATGATGACGATCGCGAAGAGGTCGTCCACCACCGCGAGGGTGAGCAGGAAGGCGCGCAGGCCCTGCGGCAGGTGCGAGCTGACCACCGCCAGCACGGCGAGGGCGAAGGCGATGTCGGTGGCGGTGGGGATCGCCCAACCCCGCAGCCCCGCCCCGCCGGCGGTGAGCACCACCGCGACGTAGCAGAGGGCGGGCAGCACCATGCCGCCCATCGCGGCCACCACCGGAAGCGCCGCGCGCCGCGGGTCCCGCAGGTCCCCGGCGACGAACTCCCGCTTGAGCTCCAGCCCGACCACGAAGAAGAAGATCGCCAGCAGGCCGTCGGCGGCCCAGGCGGCGAGACTCAGGTCGAGGTGGAGCCGGTGCGCGCCGGGGAAGGGCACCCAGTCGCCGAGTTCGGCGTACCCGGAGCGCCAGGGGGAGTTGGCCCAGACGAGCGCGACCACGGCCCCGAGCAGCAGCAGGCCACCGCCGACCGTCTCGGTGCGCAGCACGTCGGCCAGGAAACGCGCCTCCGGCCACGATCGCCGGGACAGCAGACGCTCGGATCGGTGGGTGGGCGGGTGGTGGTTGGTCATGCGGTGTCCACCTCAGGGGTCGGCGACGGGACTGCCGACCAGACTTCCCGGCACACCACCACCGACCCTATCCAGGCCCGGCGGGTGCCTGCGAGGTGAAGCGCTGGGACGCTTCTCTCACCAGTTGGATCGGGCGCGTCCCACCGGCGCCGCCCTCAGCGCTGGCCGGGCACCGTGCTGAGCGCCGCCCCGGTGTTCTCGCAGAGTGCCGCCAGCCGCTTCACCAGCTCGTCCGGGTCGGCGTACGGGTCGAGGCCGCGTACCTCCTCCGGGTCCAGCGGTGGCGCCTGCACGTGCGAGATCAGCGGGTGCAGCGGTCGGCTGTCCCGCTCGTCCGCGCCGAACAGGTGCTCGTGCAGCTTCTCGCCGGGGCGCAGACCGGTGTAGACGATGTCGACCGGGCGGTCGGCCTCGGCCGCCAGCCGGCGGGCGACGTCCGCGATCCGGACCGGCTCGCCCATGTCGAGCACCAGCGCCTCGCCGCCGCGCCCGATGCTGGCGGCCTGGAGCACCAGGTGCACCGCCTCCTGCACGGTCATGAAGTAGCGGGTGACCTCGGGGTCCGTGACGGTGATCGGCAGCCCGGCCCGCACCTGGGCCTGGAACGCGGTCAGCACCGAGCCCCGGCTGCTGAGCACGTTGCCGAACCGGACGCTCAGGTACGCCCCGCCGAGCTGCGCGGCGTAGTGGGCGGTGAGCCGCTCGGTGATCCGCTTCGAGTAGCCGAGCACGCTGACCGGGTTGGCCGCCTTGTCGGTGGAGATGTTCACGAACTCGGCGACGTCGCGGCACGCCTCCAGCACGTTGAGCGTGCCCCGGACGTTCGTCATGACCGCCTCGCCGGGGTGCCGCTGGAGCATCGTGAGGTGCTTGAGGGCCGCCGCGTGGAAGACCACGTCCGGCTGCCGGTCGGCGACGATGCGGGCGATTCCCTCGGCGTCGCGGATGTCGGCCAGGATCAGCTCCGGCCCGTCCAGCAGCGCCCGCCCGTACAGCGACATCTCCAGCGCGTGCAGCGCCGACTCGTCCCGGTCCAGCATCATCAGCTCGCTCGGCTCGCAGCGGGCGATCTGGCGGCACAGCTCCGAGCCGATCGACCCGCCGGCCCCGGTCACCAGGACCCGCCGGCCGGTCAGCCCGCTGCGCTCGACGGTCAGCTCGGCCACCCGCTGGGCCCGGCCGAGCAGGTCGGTGAGCTGCACGTCGCGCACGTCGGTCACGGCGACCGGCCGGTCCAGCAGCTCGCGCACCGGGGGGAGGACCTTGAACGCGGCGCCGGCCCGTAGGGTGCGGCCCCGCACGTCGCGCAGCAGCTCCGGGCTCGAGCCGCTCAACGAGAAGATCACGGTACGGGCCCGGGTGGCCTGGATCGCCCCGTCGATCTGCTCCCGGCCGCCCAGCACCCGTAGCCCGTCCAGGCGCAGGTCCCGGTTGTCCGGGTCGTCGTCCAGCAGGCCGACCGGCAGGTACCGGCTGCGTGGGTCGCCGAGGAGCACCCGGACCAGCCGCTCGCTCGCCGCGTCCACCCCGTAGACCAGGCAGCGCTCGGCGGTGCGGGGCGGTCGCCGGTCACGTTCCCGCCGGGCCCGCCAGGTGGCCCGGCCGGCGGCCATCAGCACGAAGGCCACGGTGCCACCGACCAGCGGGGTGGTGGCCGGCACCGGGCGCTGGCTCCAGGGCAGCACGGCGAGCAGCGCCACCAGGGCCGCGAGCCCGACCCGCCAGCCCAGTTCGCGGGCCTCGCCGGCGCTGCCGAGCGGGTGCCGGCCGTGGGTGCGGAACCGCAGCACCGTGACCACGCCGTACCCGACGGCGCAGGCGAGCGCGACGACCAGCGTGCGGGCGCAGGCCGCGGCGGTCAGGTCGAACTCGTAGCGGGTCCAGACGGCACCCAGAAAGCCCCCGCACCAGGCGGCCGTGTCCAGCGTTAACAGGGAAAGGGTGGTCGCCCGGCGGGTGACGCGGGTGCGGGGCCGTGCGGCGTCGTCGGCGGCAGGTTCGCGTTCCATTGGATGCCCTCTACGTGCGGTCCCGGAATGGGAGGATTTGCGGTTAGAGCGGGCTCTGGTCGTTTACATTCTTTGGGTCACTTCTGTCATGTATGAGCGGTTTGGATCCTGACACGGGCAGTGGGCGTTTTAGGGGGTTTTCGTGCAGTTTGATGGTCTGACCGGCGTGTCGCGAGGGGGAACGTGATGGACGTTCTCGGTTACCTGCATCTCGTCCGGCGCCACTGGTGGATCGTGCTGGTGACGTTGATGGCCGCCCTCGGTGCGGCGGCCGCGATCACGGTCCGCACCCCACCCCGGTATGAGGCCTCCGCCACCTTCTTCGTCACCACCCCGAGCCAGGGGGTCTCCGACGCGTACCAGGGCGGGCTCTTTCTGCAGCAGCGGGTGAAGTCGTACGGTGACCTGCTCACCAGCGACCGGCTGGCGCAGAGCGTGGTGGCGCAGAACCCGCTCGGCCTCACCGCCGACCAGGTGCGCCGGCGGATCACCACCAGCACCGAGGTCGGCACCGTGCTGCTCACCGCGACCTTCACCGACACCGACCAGACCCGGGCGTTGAAGATCACCGAGACCCTCGCGACCAAGTTCGTCGAGCTGGTGCAGAAGGTCGAGACGCCGCCGGACGGCCAGGCGCCGCCGATCAAGCTCGAGGTGGTGAGTGGCCCCCGGGTCACCGCCAGCCCGGTCTCCCCGCAGCCGGTCCGCAACCTGGTCCTCGGCGGGGTGCTCGGCCTGCTGCTCGGGGCGGCGTTGGCGGTGCTGCGGGGGATGGCCGACGTGCGGATGCGGGACGCCGCCGCGCTCCAGCGGGTGACCGGCAGCCCACTGCTCGGCGAGATCCCGTTCGAGTCCGGGGCCAAGAACTCCCCGCTGATCGTCGGCGAAGCGGCGAACTCGCCGCGGGCCGAGGCGGTCCGCAAGCTGCGCACCAACCTGCGCTTCGTGGACGTGCACGAGCCGGCCCGGGTCATCGCGGTCACCAGCGCGTTGCAGGGTGAGGGAAAGACGACCATGGCGTGCAACACCGCCATCGCGCTGGCCGAGGCCGGCTGGCGGGTGCTGCTCATCGACGCCGACCTGCGCCGGCCGAAGGTCGCCGACTACCTCGGCCTCGACGGCGGGGTCGGACTCACCGACGTCCTGGTCGGCGACGTCCAGGTGGGCGACGTGGTGCAGCGCTGGGGCGACAAGTCGCTGCTCGTGCTCCCCAGTGGAGCCACCCCGCCCAACCCGAGCGAGCTGCTCGGCTCCAAGGCGATGGCGGATCTGCTGGTGGCGCTGCGCGAGTCGGCCGACATCGTGGTCATCGACACGGCGCCGCTGCTCGCCGTCACCGACGGTGTGGTGGTGGCCGTGCAGGCCGACGGGGCGCTGCTGATCACCCAGCAGGGCCGTACCTCACGCAGCCAGGTGGCGGCCGCCGCCCGCGCCCTGAGCTCCGTCTCGGTCCGGCTGCTCGGCTGCGTGCTGAACATGGCGAAGGTGGCGAAGGCCGACGCCTACCAGTACGAGGCGTACAAGGTGGTCCTCCCGCCCGCGCCGCCGTCCGTCCCGACGGACCGGGCCGGTGTCGCCCGCCGCGGTGGGCGCTCCGGCGGCGACCGTACGCAGGAACTCACCCGGCTGACCCGATGAGCGCCAGCACGGGTCGCAGCGCCCGCTCGATCTCCTCCGCGCAGCGGCGGAAGGCGGCGGGCCGGCCACCGATCGGGTCGCGCAGGTCGTCCGCGTCCGGGCCCGCGGGTTGCAGCCGGGTCCGGGCGAGGGCGGCCGCCTCCACCGCGGCGCGCAGCGGGGAACCGTTGTGCGCCGCGGGGGGTTCGGCCGCGGCGGCCAGCCGGGCGAACTGGCGGAGCGTGAACGTCCGGTGCAGCGCGGCCGGCGCCAGCGACGTGCAGACCGAGCGCTGGCGCCGGGTCGCGGTGAGCACCAGCGTGGCCGCCCGCAGGTGTTCCGCGCGCAGCCGGCGGGTCCGGAAGCCGGCGGGGTCCGCGCCGTTCCCGGCGGCCACCTCGACGGCGTACGGGTGCATGGCGGCGCCGTCCACCGCGTCCGTGCCCGCGCTGGCCACGCCGATCGGCTGGCCGGCGAGGAGCCGGCGCGCGATGTATTCCGCCATCGGCGACCGGCACATGTTGGCGTGGCAGACGAAGAGGACCTCGTCGACCATCTGCACCCCTCTCGTCGGCGCGGTCGCGGCGCGGTTCGCCACGACGGTACGGAGCCGGCCGCGAGGGCCGGACACGGAGGGGATGCGGGCATCGTACGGGGTGCGTCCGACCGGACGCCGCGATGCCGCGCCAGGAGCGCGACCATGAAGATCGGGATTCTGTCCTACCACTTCCCGCCCGAACCGGCGTTCATCCCGGGGAGCCTCGCGGAGGAGCTGGCCGCCCGCGGCCACGAGGTGCGCGTGCTGACCGGCTTCCCGGACTATCCGGGCGGGCACGTCTACCCGGGCTGGCGACAGCGGTGGCGGCACCAGACGCACAGCGAGCGGCTGACCGTCCGGCGGGTGCCCCGGTACGCCGGCGGCGACCGGTCGCCCCGCGCCCGGATGGCCAGCTGGCTCTCCTTCGCCGGCAGCGTCGCCCTGGCGGGTCGCCGCTACCTGGGTGACATGGACGCCCTGTACGTCTTCCAGCTCCCCGCCGTCACCTTCGCCGCCGCCGGACTGCTGCGGCTGCTCGGCCGGGTGCCCACCGTGCTGCACGTGCAGGACGTGTGGTCGGAGGAGCAGCCGGTCCGCTCCGGCGAGACCCGGCCGTGGCCGGGGCGGCTCGACGCCACCGTACGCCGGCTCTACCAGGAGGCCGGGGCGGTCGCCGTCACCGCGCCCTCGATGCGGGACCTGGTGCGCACCGCCGGGGCGGATCCGGCGCGGGTGCGGGTGGTGCTGAACTGGACCGACGAGCGCATCTTCCGGCCGACCCAGCCGAGCCGGGCGGCCGAGCGCCTGATCCGCCGGGACGGCCGCTGCGTGGTGATGCACGCGGGCACGATCGGCGTACGCCAGGGCCTGGAGACCGCGGTGCGCGCGGCGGCCGCCCTGGGGGACCGGATGGATCTGGTGATGGTCGGCTCCGGAGCCGAGGAGCGGCGGGTGCGGGGGCTCGCCGCCGAGCTCCGGGCGGAGAACGTCCGGTTCGTCGAGCGGCGCTCGCCGCTGGACATGCCGGAGCTGTACGCGGCGGCGGACTACCAGCTGGTCATGCTGCGCGACCTGCCCGAGCTGCGCGGCACGGTGCCGGGCAAGCTGCAGGCCGCGCTCTCCTGCGCCGCCCCGGTGGTGGCCTCGGCCGGTGGCGACACGGTGGCCCTGGTGGAGCGGGCCCGGGCCGGGCTCTCCTGCCCGCCGGAGGACTGGGCCGCGTTGGCGGACCGGTTCTGGCTGGCCTCGGCGATTCCGGCCGCCGCGCGCGTCGAGATGGGCCAGCGCGGCCGGGACGTCTACCTGCGGGAGATGTCGCTGCGCGCCGGGGTCGACCGGATCGAGCAGTTGCTCCACGAGGTCTCGGCGGGGAGCGCGCGGGCCGGGCGGTAGCGGCGAACCCAACTCAGAAACGGACACGAGGAACAAACAGCCCGATAACGTCACATAGCGTACCTCATTGTGTTAGACAGCCATTACACCCTTTCGGCTGACTGACGTGGGGAGAGCGATGTGACGGACAGCGGGATGATGCGCCGGTCTCGGCGCGGCTCCCGGCGGCGACGCCGGATCCGCGTACGACGCCTCCTGCTCGCCGGTCTGGTCGTCGTCTCGCTGCTGCTGGCGGGCGGCGGCTGGGTCGGCTTCCGGGGCTGGCGGGCCCGGGCCCACCTGCTCAACGCCGCGGGGTTGGCCAGGGAGCTCAGCGTCGAGGTGGTCGGCGGCGACGCCGGCCGGGCGCAACGGACCCTCGCCGCGCTGCAGGAGCAGGCCGGCGCGGCCCGCAGCGCCACGGGCGACCCCGCCTGGTGGCTCGCCCGGCGGACCCCGTACGCGGGAGACGACATCACGGCGGTGCGGGAGATCGCGATCGCGGTGGACGACCTCGCCCGGCTCGCCTTCCCCACGCTGCTCCGGATCGACCTCGCCTCGCTGGTTCCCCGGGAGGGGCGTCTCGACCTGGCCCGGTTGCGGGCCGTCTCGGCCGAGGTCTCCGCCGCCGATCAGGCGGTCCGGCGGTGCACCGGGCGCCTGGCCGCGGTGCCGACCGGAAATCTCGTCGGGCAGGTGCGGGAGGCCCTCCTCGGGCTCCGGATCGAACTGGACCGCCTCGGCGGGTTGACCGCCGCCGCGGACCAGGGCGCCCGACTGCTGCCGTCGCTACTGGGCGCCGAGGGCCCGCGCAGCTACCTGCTCGTGTCGCAGAACCCGGCCGAGCTGCGGTCCACCGGCGGCATGTTCGGCGCGTACGCGGTGATCCGGGCCGAGGGTGGCCGGGTCCGGATGACCGACCAGGGGACCAGCGGCAGCCTGAGCCAGTTCAATCCGCCGCTGCCGGTCAGCGCCGAGGTCCGCCGGCTCTGGAGCGATCTGCCCGGGATCTTCCCGGCGGACGTCAACCTCGCCCCGGACTTCCCGGCCGCGGCCGCGCTCTACCGGGAGATGGTCCGCCGACGCACCGGGACGACCGTGGACGGCGTGCTGGCGGTGGACCCCGTGGTGCTGTCGTACCTGCTCAACGTCGTCGGTCCGGTGCGGGTGCCGGATCGGGGTGCGCTTTCGGGCGGCACGGCGGTGCGCAGCCTGCTCAGTGACGCCTACCGCGACCTGGGCACCAAGGCGCAGGACGAGTACTTCGCGGCCGCCGCGGCGGCGGTCTTCGACGCGCTCTTCACGAAGACGACCGACGCCCGCGCACTATTGTCCGTTTTCGACCGTTCTGTCACTGAAAGACGGTTATTGTTCTGGAGTGTTCATCCGGAGGAGGAGCGTGTCCTGGGCGACAGCCGGTTGGCCGGGAAGCTTCCGGAGAAGGACACCGTGCCGACGGTCGGCGTGTTCCTCAACGACGGCAGCGGCGCGAAGCTCGGCTACTACCTCCGGTTCTCGGCGACCCTGACGGCCGGCGACTGCCGGTCGGACGGCCGGCGGGAACTGCGGCTGCGGATCACGGTGCACTCCACCGCGCCCGGGTCCGGACTGAGCAGGTCGGTCACCGGGCTGGCCATGTCCGGGAACCCGTACACCGCCCGCACCCTCGTGTCGGTCTACAGCCCGACCGGGGGAGTGGTGCTCGGCGGCCGGCTGGACGGAGAGACCGCCGCCATGGGCAGCGGGACGGACCGGCGCCGCCAGGTGACGGTCGCGACCGTGGACGTGCGGCCCGGGAAGACCCGGACCCTCGACCTCACGCTGCTCAGCGGCACGACCGGCACCGGTACGCCGGAGCTCGTCCTCACCCCCACTGTCACCCCATGGACCACCCAAGTTGTTTCCGCACCAAGCTGTGAACAGTAGGAGGGAATCCATCATGCGGCTATCCCGCATCATCATGGCGCTCACGGTCGGCCTGGCCGTGGCGGCCGTGCCGACCGCGGCGGGGGCGGCGCAGCCGCAACCTTCGCCGACGGCCGGCCAGCCCCAGCCACCGTACGTGCCGCCGACGGCGCAGCTGGCCGTCGAGCCGACCACCATCACCCTCGGCGAGACCTTCACCCTGCACGGCACCGACTTCGCGCCGAACGAGACGGTCACGATCGACGTCATCATCACCGCGTTGCCCGCCGCCGCCCCCGCGCAGGGGACGGCGCGGCGCAGTGACGGCAGCGCCATGGCGCTGGCGCCGGTGGCCTATCCGCAGCCGACGCACTCGGGGCAGCCGGCTCCACTGCACTTCACCGTGCAGGCCGACGGAACCGGCTCGTTCACGGTGCCCTACCGACCGAACCGGCCCGGGCGCCACACCTTCACCGCCACCGGGCAGACCTCGGGGGACACCGCCTCCGCCACCGGCATCGTCCTCCCGCCGCGGCCGACGCGGCCACCGCACCACGGCGGGGGCCTTCCGGTGACCGGTGCCAGCCTCAGCACGCCGCTGAAGCTCGGTGGGGGCCTCGCCGGCGCGGGCGCGGTCCTGGTGCTGCTCTCGCTGGCCTGGCGGCGTCGCTTCGGGACCGGTTCGCGCTGACCCGACAATCGCCGGGCAGGGCCCGGATCGCCCGCGGCGGGCCGGCGGGCGGCCCCGCGCTGGGCCCCCC